>DASYHQ010000052.1 GCA_035998445.1 Tepidisphaeraceae bacterium
AGATCCTTGATCGGTTCACGCGCCGCTAACTTCGCGAAGAGACGTTCACTCATGGCTAAGGAATTCGGCCCCTACTACGCGCCCGGCTACGTCGCCGTGTACAACCCCGCGATGCCGGGACAGGTGCGCCAGGTGTCGGGCGCTGGTTCACCCGCATGGGTGACCGAATCGGCGACGTTCACCGAGTGCCGCATAGCGCTGGTGCAGGTCGGGGCGACGGGCGTCTACTACGCCGACATCCCCGCGGGCCTGACGTTCGACCGCGACTATTCGGTGGGCGTGTACGACGCGGCGGCCACGACGTTCTCACAGGCATTGTCGGCCGAGACGTACGGGCCGGACGTGTCGCCCGCCAACGTGACGCAGATCGCCGGCCAGACCGCCAACGCCGCCGCCCCGGTGACGTTCCCGGCCAGCCTCGGGACCAGCACGCTGACGATCGCCCAATTATCGCGATCTGTTTACGGCAACGGCTCTGTCACGTACGTCGAGCACGACGGCAACGCCCTGACAAGCGGGGAGGCGTTGAGGTTGGCGATCGAAAGCGCAACGAACCGGTCTACCGTCGTGACCGGTCCCGGCACGTTCCGCACGACCGAGACGATCAGCATTCCGGCCGGCGTTCGCGTCGTCGGGCAGGGCAGAACGGAGACGATCATCGAAAGCGACGTGCTCGATGCGGGCACAGGCGCACCGTGTTTCGTGGCGGAGAGCGGCACGGTGCTTGAGGGATTGCAGATCGTGACCGTCACCACGACGGGATTCGACTTTCCGTACACGCGTCGGGCCGACGCCGCCGACGCGCGTCCCGCGATCCTGCGAAACGCGTGGATTCGGGGTCGGACGGATTGCGTTTATGTCAAGGCGATCGATGTGGCTCCCCCGGCGTACAAGGTTCATCAGATTATCGAAGACTGCATCCTCGATTCCGGATGGGACGCGATCTTCAGCGAGAACGAGATCGACCTGACCGTGCGTCGGACCATCTGTCGGATAACGGGTGCTGCCTCGATTGGCGGCAATCACTCGATGGGCATCGGCACGAACAGCGCCTCGATTGATTTCGGCGCTCCGGTCTGGACGTTCGAGGATTGCGTTGTTCTCGCGACCGCGACCGTGGCGGGCAGCACGGCGACGGCGTTCGGCGTGCAGGACGCCGTTCTCGACCTTCACCTTCACGGCACGTCGGTTATGACGCGCAGCGACGGCGGAGCGGGCGCGGTGGACATCAAGACAACCGGCGCGTTGGTTTACGTCTCCGGGTCCGCTGTTGATTCATCGAAGCTGGCCGGATCGCAGTACGTGACGTTCCTGGCCGACGCCTACGCCAAGGCGGTAGAGGCCAAGGCCAGCGCCGACCTTGCCCTTCGTCCCACGACCCCCGGACGTAAGCTGGACGTGGACGCATCGGGCAAATCGCCCGCCACGATCGCCACCGGGGACATGGTGGACATGTCACCGACGCGGGCACAAAGCATCGAGTCCGACGCGTTGTCGGCCGCCACGTCGGCGCTGACGGCCGCGACGCACACGACGACGCTGGTGGGCCGCATTACAGATGCGCTGTTCAGCGGCATGACGTCGCTGCCGAACTGGATGCGGGCGATCGTCCGCAGCTCGGCCCCGGACGCCACGGCCGCGGGCGAGATCAACGCCGGCGGCGGGACGTTCGACGCGACGAGCGACAGCGTCGAGGCGATCGGGACCGCGGTCGGGCAGCTGTCGGTCTCCGGCACCGGCGCCCGGACGGTCACCGTCGTCGTGACCGACGGCGATGAACAAGAAATCGAGGCGGCAAACGTACGCTTTTCCCGGCCGGGCGAGACGCGCTCGGCGACGACGAACGATCAGGGCATCGCGATCTTCGGACTCGACGACGCGACGTGGATGCTGAGCGTCACGGCGGTCGGTTTCACGTACGTGCCGACGTCGCAGCCGATCGGCGCCAACGCGACGATTACGGTCGTGATGACGGCGCAGACGATCACGGTGGCGGCCGACCCCGAGCTGATCATCGGCACGCTGACGACGTACGACCGCCGCGGCGCCGTTCAACCGCGGGTGGCGATTACGTTCCGCCTCATCGCGACCGTGCAGACCGGCGTGCCCGAGCCCGGCCGCAGCTTTCCGACCGCACCATACGCCGAGACGAGCGACGCCAACGGCCTTCTGCAGGCTCCGGTCCTTCGCGGTGCGCGGTACGCCGCCCGCCGCGGCGACGGCAAGGAGATCGAGTTCGCAGTGCCGACTGACGGCGAATCGTTCCCGCTGAACGAAATTTTGGGCGGACTGCGGGATGGTCAAACCATCTAGTTTTCTGTCAGAAAATCGTGGGTCCTTCCCGGGGGGGTGGGGGCCGTGCGGGTTAGGTGATCTCGCGCATCGAGCGATACCCGGTTTGAAATTTTCAGTAGCGCAGTAGCGCACCCATGGCCGCCAAACGACCGCAAACCCCGGTAATCGCGGCAGATAGCATCCGCAGCCTCGCGAAGCTGGTCGGGCGCGGCGAGTCGAGCGTGCGCAAGTGGGTGCGCAACCCACAGTGGACGTTCGGCTCGGGGCCCTGGACCGCCGCGGACGTCGACCGCATCAAGCTGTGGGCGACCGACACGCTGGCCGATGATCCCTCGGACCGTGCCGGCGGCGGTGGGGGCGGCGACCTGGCCACGCAGCTGAAGGACCTGCCCGTCGCCAAACAGGTCGATGTCGGCCTGAAGGTCTCCCGCAAGAAGACGATCGACTTCAAGCTCGATCGCGACAAGGGCCTGTTTCACTCGGTCGAGGAGTGCAAGCGTCGCCGCTTGCGACAGATCCACGAGGTCAAGACGGCGATGCTGAACATGCCCGACGGCCTGCCGGTCGACGCCGAGACGAAAACCATGATCAAGGGCCGGATCCTCGAGATCCTTCGGAAGTGGTCGTCGTCGGAGCCGTCGGCGACGACCGCTCAACCCGACGCCCATGACGCAGCTGCCCCAAGTAGTACCCTATGATGCCGCGCCGCCGTCGGCCGATTCCCTTTGGGACGCCGAAGAGGCGGCGGCATGGGCGCCAGCCGAGGAGCTGAACGTCCCGGAATGGTCTGAGAAGCACCGCGAACTGACCAAACGGCAAAGCTCGCGGCCGGGTCGCTGGATGAACGCCAACCAGCCGGGCCTGGTCGGGCTGATGCTGCTGGCCACACATCGCGAGGTCCGCGAGCTGTGGATAAAAAAGTCGGCCCAATTCGGCGCATCTGAGGGTGTCCGCAACGTGATCGCCAGGTGCGCCCACCTGGACCCGAAGCCGGTGATGCTCGTGCTGCCCGACGAACAGTCAGGCCGCAAGATCGTCCGCAAGCGCGTGATCCCGCTGTTCGAGGACACCGAGGTCCTCCGCGCGCTGCTGACCGGCAACACGAAGGACAAGAAGCTCACGTCGGTCCTGCTGACCAACGGCTTCGAGCTGTCGCTCGCCTGGGCCGGCTCGCCGTCGGCCATGGCGTCCGACCCGTACGCCCTGGTCATCCTTGACGAGGTCGACAAGTACTCGGCGGCCGGCCTGCAGGTCGATCCGGTCTATGAAGCGCGCGTCCGCCTCCGCACGTACAAGGAGCAGGGCAGCTTGCTGATCGCGCTGTCGACGCCGTCGACGCCGCTGGGGCCCATCGCCGTTGGTTACGACGACTGTCAGGTCAAGCTGGCCTACTACTGCCACTGCCCGCACTGCGGCACGCCGCAGCGGGCGGCCTTCGACCGGCTGAAGTGGGAAAAGTTCGCCGACCTGCCCGACGCCAAGAGCCGCGCAGCACGCGTGAAGGCACGTGCCGCTGCGTGGGTCGAGTGCAGCAACCCGCAGTGCGCGACGATGCATCCGGCCGGCGAGGGGAAGATCCTCGAGCGACACCGTCGGGCGATGCTGATCGGTGGGTTCTGGGCAACCGAGGACCTGGGCTGGCGGATCTACACCGACGGCAGCGAGGAAGGTGAGAAGCCCGAGGGCGGCAAGGTCGGGATGCACATCCACGCCCTGATCGACCTCAGCGTGTCGCTAGCGGACATCGCCGCCGAGTACATCGAGTGCGACGGCCGGCCCGAGCAGCTGAAAGGGTTCTTTAACCTTTGGCTCGGGGAGGACTTCAAGGATCCTGTCGCGATCCTCACGACCAGCATCTTCCGCAGTAAGTGCCTGCCCGACCCCGACACGGGTTCGGTCCCGTTCCCACAGCAGATCTTGCCGCCGTGGGTCAGCCGCATCCTCGTCACGGTCGACACCCAGAAGGATCACTTCTGGTTCGTCGTACGGGCCTACGGCTACGCGATGCGTAGTCAGCGGATCCACCACGGCCGCGCGGGCAGCTTCGAGGAATTGGAAGACCTGTTCGAACGTCGCGAGTGGCGGTACCAGCACGACTGCTTCCCACCGCTGCGGGCGTACAAGCTCGGCATCGACTCGGGCGGCGGCGTCGACAGCCTCAACCGTGACGCGTCGCGCACGGAGCAGGTTTATCAGTGGTGCAACCGGAATCCGCTGTACCGACTCGCCCTGAAGGGTGCTAGCAAGGCCCTTGAGCCACCAGGCGTGCGCATGCGAGATCGTACCTATGCCCCGATCGACAACCGCAAGGCGCCGTTCCCGATCCGGCTATATCTGATCGACGGCGCGAACTTCCGCGACCAGCTCAGCCACCAGTTCACCGCTGAGGTGCAGGTACCCGACGCGGAGACCGGCGAGCTGCTCTCGGTGCCTCAGTGGTCGCTGAACGACTCGAACGACGACGAGCACTACAACCGCCACCTGTCGAACATGCTCAAGACGCGCGTGAAGTCGGGCAAGGCGTTCGTCGACCGCTGGATCCCGAAGACCGCCGGGGCCCGGCACGACTTGCACGACTGCGAGACGTATCAGATGGCGATGGCGATTGGCATGGGCCTGTGCGTCGCGCTGCCCACGCCACGGTCGATCATCCGGCAACAGCAGCACCTGCAGGCCGCCATTACGACCCCGCCTCCCCGTAGCGGCATGGGCGGCGGTTTCCGGGCACCGGACGGCCGGGCCTTCCTGGCCCCGCGACGCTAAACGATAGCACGAACACTTTGAGAGGATCTGAATATGGCCAAGGCAACCACTGAACCCAAGCCCGTCACGCTCGACACGAAGTACTTTCGAATTACCGTCGGTGACTGGATGAAGATGTCGCGCGAGGACCGCCTGGCCGACACGCGCATCGGCGACGTGCGCATCAAGGAGCTAGACGAGCTGATCACACGGGCTGGTGGCGACCCGTTCGCCCAGCCCGCAACGGCCGCCGCTGACGCGCCGGCTGATGGCGGTCGTTCCGAGATCATCGCCGCCGAGGTTGCCACGGGCGACGACGCGCCACCGCTGGTCATTCCGCCGGTGACCACCGACCCGGCGAAGCTCGACCTCATCGCAGCATTGGTTGCCTCTCAGCTTGAAGACGCCGATCGCGTTGCCGACTTTGAGAACGCGGTGCTCGAAACGCCCCACGCTACTCTGGATCCAGCCCTCGACGTTCAGCCTGCCCCTCCGCTCGCCAGTCTGGCTACGGAGCCGGTGAAGGCCGTGGCGCCGCGCATGAGCGTGGGACAATTGATCGACGAGCTCGAGGATGAACCTGCGGCGATCGGGTACGTGCGGCGGTCGCCTGCACCAAAGCTCACGAGCGAGCAGGCGAACCTGCAGTCGCGCATCCACGCGGTTCTCGTGCGCAACGGCGTGGAGCTCCGCGATCCGTCGGACGTGTACGGGTGGCTTCTCGACCAGATCGAAGCCGCAGTACTGCAGGCATGACGCCTAGCCGGTCCCCCGTCGCTCCTGCACCTCGTAGCTCACCGCCATGGATGTCGCCGCCGAACTTCTCGCTGCCCAAGAGGCCTATCTCGCCAACGTGCCCCCGTGGCGCACCGTGGCGCGCGCGTCGGCGTTCATCGGCGCCGCGTCGAAACTTCTGGTGCTGATGCCGACCACGTCGGGCTCGCGCGAGGGCAACGTCAGCTTCAATCTTGAGCTGATCCAAAAGCAGTATGACGATGCCACGGAGTGGCTTGAAGCCAACGGCGGCGGCGGTGGCGCGGGCGACAACGCGGTCGGCACCGCCGCCAACGGGGGCCAACCGACGCGCATCGTCCGGGCCAGTTTTGTCCGCTTTCGAGATTAGCCACCCATGCCACGCACAAGCCCCAACGCGATTGCCTCGTTCGGCGCCATGAAGGCCGAATATCAGGGCATGGTGGAAAACCGCTTCCGCCGCCGCCGTCCAGGCGTCAACAGCATTGGCACGCACGCCGACACGCACTACGCCAACGAGGCGGCGTTCATCAAGATGCGCGAGTACGGCCGGGCGGCCGACCGAGACGACACGATCGTTGGCATGCTCTACGACCGGGCGGCCGACAACCAGACGCAGACCGGTTACACGCCCAAGCCCAACACCGGCGATCCAGAGGTCGACGCGATGCTCTACGTCGACAAGTGGCTCCCCTGGGCCACAGACAAGGACATGTGCGACGCATCGGGCACGCAGACGTTCCCCGAGATGGAGTGGAGCGTTGCGCGGGCCGACATGGCCGATGGCGATGTGTTGGCCCTGCCGATCGACGATGGGTCGCTGCAGCTGATCGAGGCCCATCGGCTGCGCACGCCGGCCAACAGCAAGCGCAACATCGTCCACGGCGTGGAACTGGACGATCGCCGCCGCCGCCTGCGGTACTACTTCGCTCCCGAGGACGTCTCGCCCCAGCAGCGGTTCGCCAAGGTGGGCGACGCGCGGATCGTTCCAGCGTACGACGCCGACGGCAACCCGCAGGTGTTCCACGTATACCGGCCCAGCCGGTTCAGTCAGACGCGCGGCGTGCTGTGGCTCAAGGGCGTCCTCGACCTGCTGACGCAGATCGAGGACACGACGTTCGCCACGAGCGTGAAACAGCAGATCGCCGCCTGTGCCGTATGGAGTTGGGACCGCGACCCGGCGGCCACCTACGGTGCTGACAACGTCGTCGGCGAGCGCGAGCAACAGCAGATCGACGCGTTCACTCGCGCGATCAACGAGGGCGTGAGCCCGGGGCAGATGTACCAGCCGCCCCCGGGCACGAAGCTGAACATCCACAGCCCGAACCTGCCCGGCGACAATTTCATCCCGCACCAGCGGATGCTGATGAGCCTTGTCGGCGTTCAGGTGGGCGTGCCCCTGTTCATGATGCTGCTGGACCCCAGCGAAGGGTCATTCAGCAGCCTACGGGTCGCATGGGACCAGGCGATTCTCGGCTTCGTCAAGCAGCAATACCGTCGCATCGGCCAGTTCTACACGCCGCTGTGGCGTTGGAAGATCCGCCAGTGGATCGCCGAGGATCCACGCGTCGCCCGGGCCGCGGCCAAGCTCGGCGACCGGATCTTCTCGCACCAGTGGAACCCGCCGGGCTGGAAGTACCTGCAGCCCATGCAGGAGGCGGCCGCGTTCGCTTTGCAGGTGCAGACCTGGCAGACGTCGCTAACCCGCCGCCACGCCGAGAACGGCGACGACTTCAAGGAGGTCGCACGCGAGATCGTCGCCGATAACGAGTTTGGCATCACCCTGGCGATCGAGGCGGCCGAGCGGCTCAAGACGAAGTTCAAAGACGCGGCCAAAGACGTGCACTGGACGCAGCTCTACCACCGCGACTACTTCAAGGGTGGCCAGCTCATCGACACGCTGGAAACGCCGAACGACGGCAGCAGCACGAAGGCCATCAAGGACGGCAGCGCCTCGGCGCCGTCGCCGGGGCAGAAGAAGTAGGCAATGGCCACGAAGAAGAAGACAACCGCAGCTCCGGCTGCCGGCGACACGGTGACGCTGGCAGACGGCTCGATCGTGCCGGTGGCGGCCGTCGAGCACATCACGCCCGACCTGCGCCCGCTGGCGGTGCCGATCGACTCGCTGACGCCCGACCCGCGCAACGCTCGCACGCACGGCGACAAGAACCGGGCGGCGATCGCCAAGTCGCTGCAGCAGAACGGCCAGTTGAAGCCGATCAGCGTCGACGCCAACGGCGTGATCCTCGCCGGCAACGGCACCTGGGCCGAGGCGAAGGCCTTGGGCTGGCAGTACATCGCCCGGGCCCGCACGGCGCTTACTGGCGCCGCCGCGATGCGGTGGGCCCTGCAGGACAACCGCACCGCCGAGCTGGCGGAGTGGGACCAGGCGGAGCTCGAACGGCAGACCGACGAGCTGGCCGCCGAACTGGACGGCTTCGACCTCGGCGACATCGGTTTCGACGAGGGCCAGCTTGAGGCGCTACTGAACGGTGACGTGAAGAAGGCGCACGGCTTCGCACCGGCACCGCCGCCGAAGGATCCGCCCGCGGGCGAGCAGAAATACCCGTCGGTCTTCAAGATCATCATCACCTGCACCGACGAGCGGCATCAGGCGGAGCTGATCAAGGAGTTCGAGGGGCGCGGGTACCAGTTCACGGCCCCGAACGTCACTTAGCCGGCTCGTCTAGGCCGAGCTCGCCGATGAGTCGGTCGGCCGCCTCAACGGCATACCTAGCCGCTTTGGTAGGACTTAGGTCGCCAGGTCCGGCCAGCAGTCCCTGCAGAGCCATGCCCGCCGCCCATTGACGGTAGGTCATGCCGGGGACGTCAAATTGTGCCTCTGCCAATTTGCCGTTGCGGGGAAACGCCGCTTCATCGCCTAGAGCCATCTGGACCTCCCTGTGAATGTGCAAGGGATTGGAAACGTAGGTAACCCGGAAAGCAAGTAGACGTGATGACCAGTGCTGCCTCTCAACTCCGTCGCGAAGTGACTGTGGAGCGCACGCCGCGTTTCTACCAGGTCTGCGGCAAGTTCGACCTCCCGACCGACGCCACCAGCGTCCGCGAGTGGAACGTCGACCTGACGCTGCCGGATGAATGGAGCGTCGGCGTCATCGTCGGGCCATCGATGGCGGGCAAGACGACGATCGCCCGCGAGTTGTTCGGCGCCGATAGCGTCGTCGATGCTGGCTACTGGCCCTGGCCGGCCGGCAAGTGCATTGCCGACGGCTTCCCCGACGGCATGGGCATCGACGAGATCACCGGCCTGCTGTCGGCGGTCGGCTTTTCGAGCCCGCCAGACTGGAAGAAGCCGCACGGCGCGCTCAGTAACGGCGGCAAGTTCCGCGTCGATCTCGCCCGCACGCTCGCCGAGCGGCCCGAGCTGGCCGTCGTAGACGAGTTCGGCTCGCTCGTGCACCAGCAGGCCCGCCAAGTGGCCGCCGCCGCGGCGGCGAAGGCGGTCCGCCGGCGGGGCGGCAAGCTCGTGGCGCTCTGCGTCCACCCGGACGCGGTGGAATACTTCGAACCGGATTGGATCATCGACATGATCCCAGGCGAAATCGTGCGGTGTCAGGCCGTAAGGGGGTCGGTTCGGCGACCGCCAATCCAGTTGGAAATCGCACGCGTCAATCGAAAGGCATGGGACCTTTTCCGACACCATCACTATCTAGACCACGCGATCCACGCGAGCAGCAAGTGCTTCGTGGCGTTCGTCGACGGGCAGCCGGCCGCGTTCACGGCGGTCCTGCCGTTCCCGCACGCGGTGAAGCCCGGTTGGCGCGAACATCGCACCGTGTGCCATCCCGACTACCAGGGCATCGGGCTGGGCAACCGCATGAGCGAGTACGTCGCCTCGCTGTTCCGTGCCACCGGCAAGCCGTACATGAGCACGACCAGCCACCCGGCGATGATCAAGTATCGCGCCCGCTCGCCCGTGTGGGCGGTGACGAGAAAGCCGGGCATCGTCAGCGGGTCGGCCGGCCCAAAGTCGAACCAGCAGACCGGCCTTGGGCGCACGCTGTCGACGGGGCGGATCACGGCAGGGTTTCAGTACGTCGGGCCGGCACGGCCGGAGGAGGCTCGCAAGTTCGGGGTGGTGAAATGCGACTGATATCGTTCGATGTCGACAGCACCGCGGCGATCGCAGCCTTCGAGCAATGCATCCTGGAGGAGCTGCTCGTCAGGAATCAGATGAGGCGCCTTGAGCAGTTCAAGCAGATGCCACTGGAACTGGCGGCCCCACCCCGCGTCGTCTACGAGCCGCCGAGGGTGGAACCGATCCGCGGCAAGTTTCGCCGATCGGTGACCATGGCCGATCAGTTGGCTGCAATCTGGCGGGCGTTGAAGTAATCTGGCGGGATGGCCAAGCCGTTTCCCTGCCCCAAATGTAATCGCCCGCTCCGGGCGTCCGGCGAGATCACCGACGAATCGGGCAACACGTACCCGACGTACCAGTGCGACGAGTGCATCAAGGTCACCAACGTGTTCGGCAAGCAGATGGAACTGCACCTGACCTTCATGGTGAAGGACGGGAAGGCCTACGACCCGGCCGAGCCCGACGGCGAGCTGAGGATCTGAGCCGCGGCCGCGGCGGCCGCTGACCGGCGCCGCTTCGGCATCGCCGGCGAGTCGTCGGTGAGGATGTCCAGCACCGAGCAGTCGAGGATCTCGCACAGTCGCTCGATTGTGCCGAGCTTCGGGTCGCCCTTCGTGCCGTTCGCCAGGTGGTACCACTGCTGTTTCGGCTTGCCCGTGAAGCCGTACGCCTCGCCCGCCGCTTCCATCGTGGCGAAGCGTTTCTTCCGTAACGTCTCGATCTTCTCGCGGTCCAGCGGCATCGCTCGTCTCCGGTTGAGGGGCGGCGGCGGCGTTCAGCCGCCGCGGTAGCTGGCGAAATCATACTGCCGCGCTGCGTAGGTTTCGCCCGCGATGGCGACGCGCCGGCGCGTGATGCCCGCCGCGTCGATCTCGATCGCCTGATTGTCCTTCAGCGATCGCACCGCACCCGGCAGGCCCTGCGGCAGCGACGCGAGGTAGATTCCGCGTGGGTTCGACCCGACGTGCAACGGGTTGCCGCGTCGCGCGGCGATCAGCTTGGCCGGCCGCGTCCAGATCGACAGCGTGGCGAGGCAACCGCTCGTGTGCTCGATCGCCTCGGCGGTTCGCCGGGCAAAGCCCGATGCCTCGCTCCGCTCGATCAACTGGCCGATGGCCTCGCTGTCGCACACGCTGGTCGGAAACAGGTTCTGTTCGTCGAGCAGATCCTCATAGTTGGCGACGATGCCGTTGTGCACGAGCCAGCCGCCATCCACCGGGTGCGGGTGGTTGTTCGTGTTGTCGGTCGCGTCGCCATGGGTGGCAAACCGCAGGTGGCCGACGAGCATGCAGGCGTCCCGCAGGATCGGCAGCATCTTCAGGTGGTTCGTCAGCCGGCCCGGCGACTTGTAGCAGTGCAGCCGACCGCGCGAGTCGATCCAGGCGAAGCCGAAGGCGTGGGGGCCGCGGCTGATGTTCACGTTGATGATGCGGCGGAGAATGGTCAGGTCGACCGGCTCACCCTCGCGGGCGACGTATCCGAAAATCGAGCACATGTGCAGTTCCTTTCCGAGCGTGAGAGCGAACGGGGCCGCGACACGTGCCGCGGCCCCCGGCGGCCCGACCCGTTACCGGGTCGAACCGTCATACTTGCGGGCCAACTTCATCAGCGTCCGCTTGGCGCGCGTAACGACGGTGACCGGTGCTCCAGCGACGTTCCCGTAGGTGTAATCGGTGCGGCCCTTTGTCCAACCCAACTGATAGAAGAGGCGATTCAGGGCCGTCTGCCCCTCACCCTTGCGGGCGATCGGGCTGGTCGGTGAAACGGGTTTGGCGGTCCAGTTCGTGACGCGGGCGGCCTTCAACGACCGTTCCACCAAACCGACGGCCATCATCACGTGGGCGATGATCTTCGATTCGTTCAGCGTCCCGGCGAACGCCCGAAACTCAACCGTGGGCTTGACGGTGGCGAGGTTGCAGACGTGGTAACGGTCCGCACGGGCGTAGCGCGTCGCGTCGACCGCGTTGCCGTACCGCTGAATCGGGCGGCAGTAGTCGCCACGCTCGCGGCTGTGCGTCCCGGTGCTGGCGTAGATGGCCTTTTCGACGTTCGCCACGAGCGTCGTCAGCTTGGCGGTCGCGATGGCATCCGACTTGTTGAACCCGACGTGAACGTGCAGGCCGCAGGTCTGGTTGACGGTCCCACCGATCGACTTAATGAACGCGACGGCCGCGATGATCGATTCGACGCCCTCGGCACCCTTCAGCACCGGCGACACGAACTCGCACCCGACCCGACCGCGACCGGAACGGATCGAACCGTCGCGAGCGGCGGTCCAACCCGGCAACTGCGGGATGGGCTGGCCGTGCCCGTAGCTACCGATCGTGAGCGTGTTCGCGGGGATCGTGGTCTCGATTTCGATGCCGAAGGTGATTTCCGAAGCGTTCATCTGTCTGTCCCTTTCGTGTTCGTTGACTGTTATGCGATAAGTATACCTCGTAAGGCTACTACGTCAAGCCGAAATGAGCGAAATTTGGCCGAAAATCGGTGAATTCGCCTAAGTGCTGGTTTGGCGTGAGTTTCGCCGGATGGAGCCGAGAACGATGAGCGATTCCCAACTATTAGAGCGCCGTACCTCGTGGCTCGGCGTCGGCGGCATGCACCTGAACGAGTATCAGGGCGCGTGGGCGATCTACCGTCCCTACGGGGAGGCGATGATCCAGCAGGCCCGGCGCATGAACGTCCGCCTGCACGTCAAACAGCAGGAACAAGCCGTAGCGCAGCAGGCGGCCCAACCCCTCGCCGAGGGCGAGGGGCAGCCGGCGGGCGGCTTCAACGGGATGTTGACCGGCGATGGCATCGCGGTCATCGAGATCAGCGGCACGATGATGAAGTTCGTGTCGAGCATGAG
This sequence comes from Tepidisphaeraceae bacterium, assembly GCA_035998445.1. Taxonomy (NCBI): domain Bacteria; kingdom Pseudomonadati; phylum Planctomycetota; class Phycisphaerae; order Tepidisphaerales; family Tepidisphaeraceae; species Tepidisphaeraceae bacterium. The sequence goes on from DASYHQ010000052.1 coordinate 12,741, forward strand.
CAGTGGCGTCAGTACCGTCCGCGTGCGCCAGCAGGTGCGGCGTGCCAAGGCTGACCCCAACGTCGTCCGCGCGATTATCATCATCGAGTCGGGCGGCGGCACGGTGGCGGGCACGCAGGAACTGGCCGACGACATCGCGGCGCTCGCCGCGGTCAAACCCACCGCGGTCTTCGTCGATGGCCTCATGTGCTCGGCCGCCCTTTGGGTCGGCTCCCAGGCGAGCGTGATCAGCGCCAGCAAGACGTCGATCGTCGGGTCGATCGGCGCGATGAGCGCCGTCGTCGATTACTCGAAGTGGGCGATGAAGCAGGGCATCAAGGTGCACGTGCTCACGAGCGACGGCGCCGAGACCTACAAGGGCGCGGGCACGCCCGGCTCGAAGGTGACCGACGCGCAGATCGCCGAATGGCGGCACATCCTCAACAGTCTGGCCGACGAGTTCTTCGCTGGCGTCGCGGCGGGGCGCAAGCTCCCGCTCGCGAAGGTCCGCGAACTGGCGACCGGACAAGTGTGGATCGCCGAGGAGGCGAAGGCACACAAGCTCGTCGACCACGTCGAGACGCTCGACGCCGCGATGCAGCGCCTCCGGGCGATGCCGGTGCGGGCAGCCCAGTCACAGGCTCGGCGAGCTGACGATGGCGGCCTGCAGATCGCCGCCGATCAACAGAACAACGAACTACAGGCCAGCGGAACGTCCGCCGGCCAACCGAGGGCCGAGGAGGCGGGCACGCAGTCGCCCGCCGTCGCCGAGGCCGTGTCCCCAGATGAGGAGACTCTCATGAGTCAGCAGCAGCAGGGGGCCACGTCCCCCAACACCAGCGCCGCGGCGGTGATCGCCGCCGCCACCACCGCAGCGGCGGCCGCAACCGGCACCGTCGAGCAGCCGAAGGCCGCGAACATGGCTGAACTGAAGGCCGCCTGCCCGGGCGCCGCCAGCGACTTCCTGGTTGAGCAGTCCGAGAAGGGCGCGACCGCCGCTCAGGCGCAAGTCGCGTTCATCGGCTGGCAGGGCGCGCAGATTCGCTCTCGCGACGAGGAACTGGCGACGCTCAGGGGCGAGAAGGCCGCCGCCGCCGCTACGACCACCGAGACGACGGCTACGACTACCACCGCACCGGCGGCGACGGTGACCACGCCCGCGGCGAAAAAGCCTGGGGTGGCGGCGCTGGCTAGTGCCCCGGCCGAACAGACCGGCGCCGGCGCGTACAGCGGCGACCCGAAGGCCGAGCTCGACACCCGCGTCGCCAAGCTCACCGAGAACGGCCGCATGGGACGTGCTCAGGCGGTGGGCAAGGTGTTCGCAGCGGATCCCGCGCTCCACGAGGCGATCAAGGCACTCCGGTAGCCGTCGACGGCACACGTTCCGGCCGCGACAGTTTCTCCACCCTCCATCCACCATTCGTCCACCGCGTCATTGACCAATCCAACCGACCGCACGGGCGATGCCCGTCGGCACTTTTCGAGGTACACGTATCATGGCTCACAAGAACCCCCTCGGGCCCCTCACCGTCGCGGTCGCCGCGGCGATCATGGCCTTCCGCCGCGTGAAGTTCGACGGCTCGATGAATGCCGTCGTGGCCGGCGCCACCGATAAGGCGATCGGCACCACCGAGCATCAGACCTTCGCCGCCGGCGAGATGGTCGCCGTCAACCTCCGCGGCCTGCCCGGCAAGCGAGAGATGGTCGCCGCCGGCGTCGTCGCCGTCGGCGCCAAGGTCTACAGCGCCGCCGACGGCAAGGTCAGCGCCACGCAGGCCACCGGCGCATACGAGGAAGGCACGGCGATGAGCGCAGCCGCGGCCGACCTCGACATCATCACTGTGCTCACCGAGCCCGGCGACAATCCCAAGCCGGCATAATCAGCTCGCCCACGCCTCCCGCATCGACCGCCGACGCGTCGTCGGCACTGGCCGGCTCCCGGCCGCCTCACACGTAACTCAGACAAACGAACGGAAACCCGCGTCGACCGAGCGTCGTACGCCTGGACGCCCGCGCGCGACGCGGGCGAGAAAGCACCACAATGTCCTCACCTTCCTCTTCCACCGCGACGCCCCGTGCCGACCTGGCCGTGACGCTCGAGGAGTATGACCTCGAAGCCAGTCGCCAGGGCTTCGTCGGCCACAAGCTGTTCCCCGTGTTCGACGCGGCCAAGGTCGCCGGCACCTGGCGCGTGCTCGGCGCCGACGAGATGCTGCAGGATCACCCGACCGAGCGGGCCCCGGACGGGTCGTACAACCGAGCCGGGTTCTCGAGCGGCGAGAAGTCATACACCACCAAGGAGCGCGGCTTTGAGGTGCCGATCGACGACAACCTCCGCGAACAGTACCGGGAGTACTTCGAAGCTGAGGTGGCCGGCACCGAGATTGCCCGCGACGTCGTGCTACGTGGCAACGAGCAGAAGGCCGTGGCCTACGCTCTGAACGCGGCCAACAACGGCGGCACACACGCGATGGCGGTGAAGCTCGACCAGACCAACGCTGACCCGGTCGGCGAGTTCCGCGAGGCGATGATTGCCGTGCGCAACAAGGGCTACATGCCGAACATGGCCGTCCTGGAGTGGGAGGCGCTGATGTTCCTCTCCGAGACGCCCCAGATCATCGACAAGCTGGGCGCGGCTAACAGCAAGGACGCCAAGATCGCGACGCTGGAGGTGATCGCCCGCATCCTGAAGATCGATGAGATCGTCGTGGCTAATGCCCAGCGCAACGCCGCGATCCGCAGCCAGGATGCGACCAAAGCGAAGCTGGACCTGCGGCCGCTCTGGGATAAGACCAAGATCTGGGTCGGTCACGTCGACAAGCGCAACCGCCTGCAGTTGCCGACGTACGGGCGCACGTTCCACTGGACGGCCGACGGCAGCCAGATCGGTGGCCTCGTCGAGACGTACCGTGACGAGCGCGTGCGCGGCGACGTGGTCCGCGTCCGCAACCAGGTGGACGTGAACCAAGTCGTAGAGGAGTGCGGTTACCTGATCACCGACGTCCTGTAACGTTGGCGGGCAGCCATACGACAACACAATCCCGCGGGCCACGGCGGCGAACACCCGCCGCGGCCCCTTTCCGAGCTCACACGATGCCCAGCCTTCACGAGACCCTCATGCGATCGCACGCGACGCCCGTGCTGGCGCAGTACCACCAGCGGCCGGTCGTGCTGAAGCCGGGCGGTACCGGCTCGGTCGCCACGATGGCGATCGTCGGCGCGTTCCGCTCGACGCAGATCACCGACGATGCGGGCGTTCGTATGGTCGAGCAGGGCTCGATCGAGGTTGTCGCGACGGACGGCCTGTCGATCGGCATGCAGGACGTAATCGAGGTCGACGCGTTCCTGTACGACGTGATCGAGTCGAGCCAGCCGAAGAACGGCTTCATCTACGTCACGCTCCAGCGCCTGCTGACGCACGAGATGAGCCGTTACGCGCGCGGCGGAAGGTAACCCCATGGCAATTGAGGAACCCGACGGACCGGTCAGCGAACCGATCGAGCAGTTTCGCGCGATGCTGGCAGAGTCGCCGGCGTGGCGGCAGTGGATCGGCGGCACGCCCGAGGACGCCGACGCGCACCTGTACGAGACGGCGGCGCTGCCGTTCAGCAACGCGCCGTACACGCGGGCGCAGATCGAGGCCCTGCGGCCGTTCGGCATCGTCAACATCCTGCCGAGCCTCGGCGTGGAAATGAGGATGGCCGCCAGCGACACGATCACCGAGACGACGCGCGTCGAAATCGAGATTCAGGCCAACATCAGCCCGCAGCTGCCGTACCGCGAGGTCAGCCGGGCGTTCAACAACCGCATGGGGCGCATCATGCGGGACCTGTACGACCTGTCGCTCGACGGCAGCGAGAACCGCCCGTTCATCAACCGCATCTACACCACGGGCCCGATCTGCCGCTGCGACCCCGACGTGCGCACGAGCGAGGGCGACTATCTGTTCCTGCGCATCGTTGGCGAGGTCGGCGTGCGAGCCGGCCGGTAAGGATCTGAGGAATCATGAGCGTCCGCGGCATCATCCGGTACGACCGTTACCCCAAGCTCGACCGCGACCTGGTGAATCGGGCGGTCAGCGAGGGCAATGAGGCGGCGGTCGAGCGCTGGCACGACGAGTTCCAGCCGTTGCACTTCGAGGAGTCGGCGACGCGCCGCTACGGCTACCAGAAGCGATCCGGATCCGGCGAACCGCCGCGCGTCGTGCGTCGCAAGGGGAAGCTGGCCAACGTGACGGTGGCGAACCCCAAGTACCTATGGCGCAAGCAGCGGGAGAAGGGCCACACCAAGCCGCTCGTCTACAGCGGTCGCTCCGAGATCGCCGCGAAACAGATGGTCATCACCGCCACCGCGCGGCGCGGCGTCGGCACGTTCACCGCGCTCCCGAAGTACTTCTTCCAGCGCCGCAAGGACCTTCGGCAGCCGGACAAGGGCGCCGAGCTGATCACCGTCATCGAATACGAGGTCAACGACATGGCACGGTACGCCGAGGCGGCCGCCACCGCCGTCCTCAACAGCGCCGGCGCCTCCAGCACGGTCCGGACCTGACCCCCGCCCACAACCCACTGAAAGGACTTACCCGATGTCGCTCCAGAACCTTTGGATGCTCAGCAGCGTCGTGACGCCCAACGGCACGATCCGGCAAATCTCCGACCAGAACATCGCGTTCAACCTCGAGGAGGTCATCGAGCGCGGCAGCGCGGCGGTCGACCCGAGCTTCATCGCGATCATGGGCGGCAAGCCGATGATGTCGTTCGAGACGAAGGCGATCCCCTCGGCGCTGACCGTCGCGGGCCTCAGCGGCCTGCCGATCGAGGGCGAGCCGATCGACTTCTACTTCCAGCGCGTCGCCCGCGGCAGCACGCGCGACGGCGGCAACGCGATCATGATCCGCGGCACGACCGGCATGCTGATCCCCAAGACGATCAAGGCCGACCATGGCAGCGTCGCCACGGCCGGCTACGACTTTAACGCGATCAGCGTCGACGGCGAGACGAACCCGCTGGAGATCTTCCGCGACGTCGACCTGCCGAACGTCGGCCTGGCGACCGAGGTATTCACGTTGGGGCCCGTCGTGATCAACGGCAGGGTGTTCGACGGCCTGCAGGGCATGGAGTTCGACCCGTCGATCGACGCGATGATCGAGGGCGACCAGGGGCTGCCGTACCCGACGACGTCCGGCATCGGCACCCGCACGCCCAAGTTCACGTTCAGCGGTAAGGAGATGGCCATCATGGCCAGCGACGCCTTCGGCATCGAAGGCCTGCCGGTCACGAGCTGGAGCGCCCACCTTCGCCGCCTCGCCCGCGGCAGCACCCGCTTTGCCAGCGGCGACGCCGAGCACATCCGCTTCTCCGGTAGCGACGGCATGCTCAAGCCCGAGAGCGCCAAGGCCAACGAGAAGAAGCCGTTCGACGCCGAGTATTGCCTGTACCCGTCCATCAACGACGACGATGCGCTCGCCGTCGAGATCAGCACCGAGGCGACGATCGACGTCTAACGCGCGATCGCGCAGCCCCCGGTCCCTCTCTCATTGATAACCCCGCGGGGCTCACGACGCCTCGCACAACCACGTTTCCCGAAAGGAACTGTCCATGACGAAGTTCAAAGGTTCGCTCTCGATCGCGCTCGCCACGTCCGACACGGTCGAGGTCAACGACCTGGTCGATAACGCCGGCAAGATCTCCTACAAGCACAACGTCACGTTCGACGACGCGAAGGTGTCGAAGATGACCGTTCCGACCACGCTGGGCGCGGGGCTGAAGGTCGAGTTCCTCGCCGAGGATGCCGTCGCCCGGGTGCTGGAGTTCGCCGCGGCCGGCACCGACAACTTCGACCTGGTCGGGGCCCTGACGGACCCGCAGGGCTCGGCGGTCACACCGATCAAGCTCAAGGCGATCATCATCGAGAACCGTTCGCCGGGTAACAACGTGCTCGTCGGCGGCCACGCCTCGGCGGCGTTCTCGGAGTTCTTCGGTGACACGACGGACAAGGTCAAGGTCGGCAAGAACGGCGGCGTATTCGTCATGTCGTTCCCAGACGGTCTGACGATCACGCCCACGACCGACGACATCCTGCTGTTCACCGGCGCCGGCGACGACACGTCGACGTCGTGCAAGGTGGCGGTCGTCCTCGTCGTCGAGGTCTAAGGCGCGACCGCCGCCTGGCGAATTCAGTAACCACACGCCGGCCCGGGCCCCGAGGGGGAGGGCCTGGGCCGGCTCCCGGAACACCACGTATCATGAACTTCCTCTACTTCGTCCCCACGCGCCAGAAGTCACTTACCAAGGCCAAGCTGGCGGAGCTCGGGCTCGGCTACGCGATCGACGAGAACACGTCGATCGGCAACCAGGACGCGCCCCGTGGTCCCGGCGACCAGTCCGGCCTGATCGTGTCGCTGCCACGCAAGGGCGGCAAGGCGTCCGCCACCCTCTATAAGCCCGATGCGCAGGTCTGGAAGCCCGGCCCGGAGGCTCGCTACTGGGTGGGGCTGAACAAGGGTGAGCGGCCCGGTCCCGACGACCTATGCCGCGCCAACCTTATAGGCGGCGAGCCCGTGAAGCTGCGCGACGGGCGGGCGTGGACGGTGCCGATCGCCCGGTCGGCGGTGGGGGGAAGCACGTTGCCCAAGGAACTGGTCCTATCGGACGACGGTCACGCTTGGGTCGAGGCGGACCTGGCGGAGTACTTCGCGCTGTCGAACCACGCGGCGAGGCTCTTCCCGCTGTTCTATGGCATCCCGCTCGTCGCGCCCGCGAGCGGCGATGGTGCGGATGGCGAAGCGGATGGGGAGGGCGAGTCTACAACGGCGACCGAAGAACCGCCGGAGCTGCCATGGCAGGAGGCGACCGACATGGCCGTCGACGCGATGGCGATCAACTACCGACTGTCGCGGATCGAGGCGTCGATGCTGCGGCTGTTCAGCACGGCGACGGTCAGGGACGTCCTGCAGGCGCTCGTGGACCTGCCGAACTTCCGGCGGGTCATGATCGACCGCCGGGGAAACGAGTTGGCCTCCGAGACCTCGTCTATCGGCGATGGATCGGAGGCCACCTGCCCCAATACCTCCCCAGCTACTGCGACCTGAAGCTGTACGAGATCGACGGCACCCCGCCCGTCGGCCGCGTCGACGTCGTCCACCATTATCCCCACCGACGCTGAGTAACTACCTATGGCCGGGACCGTAAAACTGATCGTCGATGCGGATACGAGCAAGGGCGTCAGCGAATTCGCCAAGATGACGGCCGAGGAGCGCAAGGCGGCGCTGGAGTTCGCCAAGCTCACGCGCGATGCACGCGCGGCCGAATTGCAGATGGAAAAGCTGGCGGCAGCCGGCACGCGAGCCGGTCGCGCTCAAGTGTCTGCATCCCAACGGCTCGTCGGCGGGATCCAGGCCCGAACGCGTGGCGATGCGGGCATGGCCCTCACCCAGGCGCAGCGTCAGGCGCTGCGCACCGGCCAGGGATACACCGGCAACGACCGGGCGGTCGCGATCGCCCGACAGTTTCAGGCCCGCGAACTGCGCGACCAGCGGGCGTTCCAACAGTTCATCACCAAACGGAACGCCGGCTGGTCTGCCGTCGATCTCGATCGAACTGCCGTGCTCGGGGCCGGGGGGCGGAACGGCTACAACACGGGCAACCTCGTCGCCGACATCGGCTCCGATGCCGAGCACTACGCCGAGTTGGACCGCAAGCGCAAAGCGCGAATTGCCCAAGGCAAGGCCAACGATCTGGACGTGTTCGGTTCCCGCATGGAAGCCGACCGTGTAGCAAAGCAGAAGTTCCTCGAGCGTCGCCAGTCGGTTGCCACAGGGGCCCTGGCGGTGGGTGCCGCGGTCGGGGGAATGGCTGAGGCGGCGGACCAGAAGCTGACCGCTTACGCCGACAAGATCGTGCAGGCCGAAGATCAGATGGCCGGCCTGTACGGCGTCGGCGACAACCCCGCCACGCGCCGGCAGCTGCGGCGAGGCGCGATCGCCACGTCGATCGGTGCGGGCATGTCCTTGGAGGACGTCGCCGACCTTCGCGGTCGTATGGAGTCGGCATTCGATGAGGCGAGCATGCCGGCGTCCGCCAAGCGCGAGGCGGAGTCGGCGGCGATCAAGTACCGCAAGCTGGGCGTGCGGGATTCCACCAGCACGGCGCTGGGGCTCGGCGCGCTTTACTCGACGTACGGTGACGATCTGGGCGGCGGCGGTGGGGCGATGCGCCTGCTGGCCAACCGCCTGCAGCACTCGGCCGACGTCGGCGCGTTCGATCCCGACCAAGTCACTCCGTACCTGGCCATGATGGGACAGGCGTACAAGGGGGCCGGCTACAGGGACACCGACATGTTCGCGTCGGCGGCGCTGGCGTCGAAGACCGGCATGCGGGCCGAGGCCTTCTCGACCGGCGTGCGCAACCTGCCGCTGCTGATGATGGAGGGCAAGAAAAAGGGCTTTCAGCAGACCGGCGACTTCGCGGCCGACGTCGGCCAGTTGGCAAAGATGGAGAGCCCCGAGCTGCTCGACCTCGTCGGGCGCGACGTGTTCGTCGTCGCCAAGATGTTCGCCGACAACACGGCGCTGCTGAAGACGTACATCGCCGCCCAACAACAGATCACCGCACAGCAGGACACGCTCGGCGCCAAGATCGGCCAGATGATGACCGACCGTGCCTTCAACACGGCCGAGACGATCAAGAGCGCACGCCAAGTGCAGGAAAACGCGCCGCTGATCCAGTCGGAACTGCCAGGGATGAGCGAGGCGATCACGGAGTTTGAGATTCGCAAGGCTGGCCGCGCCGCCACGTCGAACCCGCTATTCAGTTGGCTCGACAAGCCGGCCGTCTGGATGGGCGCTGCTGCAAATTCCCTGTACGAGGCCACGGATGGGCACCTCGGCTACGACGACACGCGAGACCGACGCAGCGGCCTGACGCACATGATCGCCGGCGCGATCGACTCCGGCGACAAGTTGAAGGCCGGTTACCTGACGCTCATGGGGGGAGAGGACACGGGCAGCTACTTCACCAGGTCGGACGGAAAGCGACAGTACACGAGCAGGCGCGACGCCGACGACTGGATCGAGATGCGCACGAAGGGCGGCTACGACGATCTTTCGGCCAACGAGTACACCCAGTACAGGCAGATGCAGGCGGCCGGCAACGGCGGCGAAGCCAAGGCGTTCCTCGAACAGGTCGGCAAGAGCCTGTCCGCCGCCGCCGACAAGCTCTCCGCTGTCGCGGACCGAATGAACGGCGAGGACCGCGATCGCGCGGCCTGGACGGACGGCACCAACAACCACGGCGAGTCGTCCGGCGGAGACTTCTGATGCTGACCTACATCTATTCCGCCGACGGTGCGATCTACCCGTTCACGGTCGCCAAGGGCGACGCGCCCCAGCCGTTGCAACAGTCGGTGCGCGAGGTCTCGCGCCCGGGCGTGAACGGGCATGCCTTCCGCTGGGAGGGAAAGCGGTCGGAGCCGTTCGAGATCATCGTCGGTCGCGATCACACGTCGGTCATGGAGGCGGTGGACTTTCTCCTCCGGTACCGCGAACTGGTGGGCTCGCTCGTCACGTACGTCGATCAGATGGGCGTCCGGTCGGACAGCGTCATGGTGCACAACATGCGGCGCGAGCCGATGAGCCGGATGATCGGCATCAGCGGTCGTCGCATCAACGCCGCGCCCGGCTACTGGCAATGGGTGCGGTTCACGCTGCAATTGACCATCCTGCCGCCGGCCCCGAACGGGGGAGGGTAGCCCATGGCCGTCATCGACATGAAGGCCGTCCGCGCCGGTCACCTGACGTGGCGGTTCACGTGGGCCTCGACGCTGGCAGCGCCGGTGACGTTCTACGTCTACCGCGACGGCGCGCCGGTCCTGACCACGACGCGGACCGAGGCGACGATCCCGGTCACGGCGGGCGAGTCGCCGCTGATCGAGATATTCGACGGCCCGGCCGACCGACCCGACCAGGCGTTCCCGTCGTTCGCGACCGTCAACTGGTACGCGACGCCCGGGGCAGCCTCGTACCGCGTGCAGCGGCTGGACGGCTCGCGGTGGACCACGCTGGCGACGCTCGACGACGACGGCCGCGGCTACTTCGAGTGGCGCAGCCGCCCGCTGGCGGACGGCACGACGTATCGCTACCGAGTCGTGCCCGTCGCCGCCGGCGGCACGGAGGGCATCGGCGGCGAGGTCGTCCTGCTGATGGTCCGCCGCCCCGACGTGCCCACCTGCCGCTACGCCTATGACCCCGCCACCGGCCAGATGACCGTCCGGTGACGGGCCGACCGGCGCGGTAAGCCAAAACTAACCATTTAGAAGGAGATCCTCCCGATGCCCGACCAATTCACGCGCGCCGATTCCATCCGCTTCTACGGCTCCGGTGCCAACAGCGACGGCAACACGCAGGCCAACGCGGACCTGTCACTGGGCAACTACCGGTCGTCGCTGGAGGTGCAGAGCCTCTCGTGGACGATCGTGAACCCGATCAGCAACGTCACGATCCTGTCGGCCAGCGACAACAACGGCACGGGGGCCGGCACGCTCGCCGTCACCGGCGACGACACGCTCACCTGGACCGCGCCCGGCGGGGCGGCCGGGGTCGCGGTGACGATCCTCTCCGGCGAAACGAAGACGCTGGAATCGTTCCTGGACCCGTCGAAGTTCATCCGCGTGCAGCGTACGAACACGACGCCGCTGGCGGGGAACGCGACCGTGACGCTCGCGGAGGTGTTCAACAACGTGATCGGCTTTGACAACGTGCTGTCGGCCGAGGCGAGCACCGGCGACAGCGAGTACCGGCTGACCGTCATCAAGAACCTCAACGCGACGGCGATCGGCGCGGTGAAGGTCTGGATCGGCACGCTCGGCACGCAACGGGTCAGCGCCAGCACCCAACTGGGCGCGGCCGGCGCAGGCACGGTCACGATCTCGGCCGGCACGTTCGACGATTGGCCCGACACTGGATTCTGCCACATCAAGAACGGCGCCAACACGCGCGAGGTCGTCTACTACAGCGCGCGGACCAGCACCGTCCTGACCGTCCCGGCGACGGGCCGGGCGATGCTCGGCACGACCGCCGCGGCCGGCGCGGCGACCGACACGCTCGACGCGGTGCCCGGCATCCGCATCGCCCGCGTCGCGCCCAGCTCGCAGCCATCGGGGAACTTCGCGACGATCGCCAACGAGAACACCGCGCCGGCCGGCGTCGTGACCTGGAGCCTGGGCACGACCGCCGCCGACGGGCTGGACGTCGGCACGCTGGCGTCGCAGAACATCCAGGGCATCTGGATCCACCGGCAGGTCCCGCCCTCGGCCGTCGCGGCGCCGTCCGTGCGGCACCGCCTGCGCGCGTCGTTCGACGCCTGATCGGGGTCGCCTGAACACGGAGCAGCACGATGGCCGAGTTTGAGTCCAGCGCCACCGGCACGCACGCGGTGGCCGCCGTCGCGTCCTACGAGGCGCTCGCCGACGGCGCGTACCGCCATTGGGAACCGTTCGAGCTTCAGTCGTGCGGCACCCACGCTGTGGCGGCGGTCGAGGCCTTCGCGATCGCGATCGCCGGCGCGTTCCTCCATTGGTCCGCCTTCGAGCAGGCCACGGGCGGACGGCACGCCTCGGCGGCGGTCGCGGGGTTCACTGCCGCCACCGCCGGGCGGCACCGGTACCTGGTGCCGCTGGCGCTCGACGCCGGCGGCGGACACGCCCGGCTCGGCCCGGCGTCGTACCTGACCGGGACGCGGGGCGGCCACGCCTACCTCCAGCCGATCGCCGTCGCGGTCGGTGGCAACTTCGCGGTCCTGCCGGCCACGTCGTTCTTCTCGGGGGCGGGCGGGACGTTCGCGGCGTTGACGGCTTACTCGGCCGGCGGCGGCGGCGCCTACCTTGTGGCGGCCGTCGACACGTTCGGGCTCGACGCCAGCGGGTGGCACCGCATCGGCCAGTCGATCGTCTCGGGCTTCGGGGGCGGGTACGCGGTCGAGCAGATCGTCGGCTACGCCCACGGGTTCGGCGGGAGCTTCCGGCACATGGCGACGTTCGCCGCGGGCGGCACGGGCGGCTCGCACGCGCGGGCCGGCATCGTCACGTACTCGCTCGACTCTATCGGCCGGCACGCTCGCCTGCAGGTCTACGACCGTGCATGGGGCGGCCTGCACATGCGCGGCGTCACACGGATGGCCGCCGGGACGCGCGGCCGGCACGTGGTGCGGCTGGGCTTCGCTGGCGGTGCCTCGGGCCTGGCCCGCATCGCCAACGACGCGCTGGCCCGCTACGAACTGCACGTCGGCGCGGGCGGCCCGCCGGACCTGTCGCTGCCCCCGACCTTCACGAGCCCTGTCCGACCGTTCAGCGTGCCGCTGGCGCCGGGCGGCACCTACCACCTCGTCACCAACTACCGCAACGCGTACAACCTCGTCAGCCGCGGCGTCGAGGCGACCGTGATCGCGATCGCCGCAGACGCGCAGCCCGAACCGACCCCACCGTCGGCCCCGTCGGACGCGCTGGTGACGCCCGAGGGCGGCGATGCGGTGCGGATCACCGCTCTCTACGACTACGGTGCCGACGGGACCGCATCGGCCGACCGGTTCCTCGTCTACGCGACGCGCGACGGGTCCGACCCGGATCCCGACGGCGACGCGTCGTACGTCGTGCCGTTCGCCCGCGTCGATGGCCTCGGGAAGCTGAGCTTTCGCGTGGGCAGCCTGTCGCCGGGGCAGACCGTCCGGGCGATCGTGCGCATGCGCCGGGGGGAGCAGGGCGGCCCGACCGGCCCCGCCTCGCCGCTGCTGGTCGCCACGCTGCCCGTCGCGCCGGTCGGCGTGCCCAACCCGGCGGCGCTGCTCGGCACCGTCGCCAAGCAACAGCAATTGTCGCGCGACCCCGTGCCGCACCCGTAGGATCGACCGATATGGCCAGTGAACAACTCCCGCCCCTCGAACCGCTGCCCGCCGTGCGCCCGCCCGACCGCCTGCGCGTGCTGCTGAAGCGGAGCTGGGCCGACCCGTGGACGGCGATGCCGTACCTCGTGCCGATCTCGGCCACCGAGCCGCTGTCCCCGAGCATCGCCAAGGCGCGGTTCCGGTACGACGCCGGCTACATCAAGCGGGAGGACGCGCGCGAGTACGAGACGTTCGTCCCGCTGGACTTCCGCGACTGGTTCGTGCGCATCGAGAAGCTCGGCCAGGTCGACGCGTCGTCGGGCAAGCCGGCGCCGCCCCGGCCGCTGTGGACCGGGCGGATCGTCGACGACCTCTACGAGCCGCACGGCACCGACGTGCCGGGCTCGGCCGACCAGGGCCTCGACGCCTACGGGCTGGAGCACCTGCTGGACCGCCGCGACGTGGCGACGAGCTGGGTCGCAGACGATGGGCAGGGGGGCTTCGGCCAGTTCGAGATCGGACACGCGCTGATCTTCAACGACCGGACGATCCGGGGCCTGAGCAACCACGGCAACCGCAGCCTGAACCGCATCGGCGCCGACCCGCTGGCCGACCCTCCCACCGAGGGCGGGTCGTACGCGTTCGACAAGTTCGCCAACCAGAAGGAGAGCGCCAGCGACGACGCAGGGGCGCCGGCCGTCTCGCAGGCGTGGAGCGCCTACGACATCGCGGAGTACCTGCTGGCCAACTACACCGATCCGGACATCGGCTGGCGGCTGTCCGGCGCCCAGGACGTGCTCGACTGCCTGCGGGCGATCAAGCCGCCGCGGTTCGACCCCGGCAAGGGCCAGAGCCTCAAGCAACTGCTCGACCGGCTGTTCGACCGGCGGCGCGGGTTCGGGTGGCGCGTGCGCGTCGGCCTGGCCGCGCCGGCGGGTGGCGGTGCGGGCGGCGCCAAGCCCGAGGTGGCGGAGGTCGAGGTGCTGAGCCTGATCGGCGAGCCGGTCGTGATCGACGACGTGACGATCCCGACGGCCGTCGCGGCGACCGTGCTCGACACCGACACGTTCGGCCACTGGATCGACACGCCCTCGATCGAGACCAGCTCGGCGGTCCGCTACGGCCGCATCGTCGCCGTCGGGCCCCGCACGATCTCCTGCTGCACGTTCTCGGTCGCCGAGGGGACGTTGGTCAAGGGGTGGACCGACGACGAACAGACCGGGTACGCCGACACGCTAGCGCCCGGCGCGACCGCCGATCCGAACGCATCGGACGACGAGCGTGCGAGCGAGAAGTTCCGCCACGTCTACGCGCACTACCTGGTGAAGCGGGACTGGGACTGGCTGAGCAAGAACGGCGAGCCGGCGACGCCGGCGTTGGCGTTTCCGGTCGCCCCGGCGTTGGATGACAACGGCAAGCTGAAGTCCCCGCGGGCGCCCGCCGACGCGCGCAGCTGGGGGCACGTGTTCCTCAAGTCGCTGCCGCTGCCCAAGCCGCAAAAGCAGGCCGACGACGGCACGGCCGAGCCGGGGTACCGCGAGATGTTCGCGCTCGTCGAGCGCCCCGAGTCGGGCACGCCCGGCCAGCCGGGCCACCGGGCGAAGCGGCACGTGTTCCTGGACAACCCCGGCGGCGACGGCGACCCGTCCTGCAACGTGCAGCCGCTCGACGCGGAGTTCGGCGTCGAGCTACGCCTGCGGCCGAACCACCTGATCGCCCGCGGCACGTTCTCGTCGGCCAGCGGCACGAAGTCCAAGCGCGAGCCGGTGTACGATTACCGCACGCTGCTCGTGACGGCCGCCATCGAGACCGACCAGCGGCTGCGCGTCGCGGTCGACGTGCCCGGCGGCGACCCGAAGCGCGTCCTGACGATCGACGTGGCCGACGCGCAATTCTGGTTCGTGCTCAAGGGCACGGTGACCGACGTCGTCGGCGGCAAGCTCGTGCGGCATGAGGCCGACGAGGTGGTGCGCGACGACTCGGACCAGCTCCGCCAGGTGGCGGCGATGGGGCGGGCGTGGTACGGCCGCAGGCGGGCGGCGCTGTCGTTCACGCTGAAGTACGTGGCCGACGAGTTCCCGGCCGGCACGTTCGTCGGGTCGATGGTCGACCGGGCGAACGATGAGCCGGTCAACAGCGCGATCAGCAGCCGCACTTGGGACTTCGTGCAGGGCACGACGACCTACCGCACGGATTACTGCGAACTCGACTTGTCGCTTGCAGCATCGCGGCCGCGGCGGCGGAAAGGACGGTTATGACTGGTTCGGAGGCACGATTGGGCATGGTGGAAGAGGACGTGGCGGCGCTGCGCCGCGCGCAGGCGGGCGTCCCCGCTCGGTTCGCGACGAACACCGGCTGGCGTCCGCCGGCCGGCAAGCGGTACCAGGTGGTGCAGGTCATCGACGACTACAACACGATCGGCGTCGACGACGTGCGGTTCCGGAAACCGGAGAAGGTGTAACCCGCCATGGCCTACGACTGGAAAACGCTCGACTTCGACGACATGGACGCGGGGCACCTGCTGTTCGATCCGGAGCTCATCAACCTGTTCGTCGACGCGTTCGAGGAGAAGGTTGCCGCGCTGGACAGCTCCGTTACGGGCGGCTTCAACCCGAACCCGGTCACCCCCGGAAACTACGCCCGCCCCGACGAGGGGAACAACGCGCTGGCCGGCTACCGTTCGTTCTCCGGCGGCCAACCGACGGTCTGGGGCTGGGCGGACCTGCAGAGCGCCGTCAACGAGCTGGGCCGGGCCTACGTGCGCTACGCGGAGGCAAATGGGACGCCGATCGACTACGAGGGGCGTCCGTCGCTGGAGTTCTACGGGCCCAAGCCCCAGTTTTCGGGCGAGGTCTACGACCCGGAGCAGGATCACAGCTTCCGGCGGTGGCTGATGCGCCGGTGCTGGCCGCGCGAGGTGTGGGCGCTGGCCAACCCGGGCGAGGCGGGGCAGGTGGCGCGGTTCATCGCCACCGACTTCCCGCAAGGCTTCGGCATCCGGCCGCTGACGCCCGTCGACGAGCGCGGACTGTCGGGGCGGATCGTGCGGCACGACGGCGGCGACAAGTGGATCGTCGTCGACGAGTTCGACCCGCTGAACTGGCAGGGCCCCGACGTGATCGAGGGGTTCGGACTGCTGCGGCCGCAGGGGATCTACAACGTCACGACCGACACGAACCAGCCGACCGACCCGCACTACGCGACGGCCGACATCTTCGGCGTCTGGATCGCCGCCGACATCTACCGGGCGATCAACCTGATGCGCTGGACCAACCCGGCGTCGTATTGGTCCAACCGCTGCGAGGCGGCGCGGCGGTACGGGTTCCGCTACGAGTCGGCCGGCGATCACTACACGAATGTCCACTTCGAGACCGCCGGCGAGGCCGCCGCTGCGTTCGAGAATCGCCGACAGCAGGCCGTCGCGATCTACTCCGGATCCACCGCGCCGACCAACTCAGAGCTCGGGTTTAACTTCGAGGGGCCGACCGGTCCCAACCCGTACGTTCAACTGCCGGCGACCGTGGGCACGGACTACTTCTTCGGGTTCATGAGGGTCCAGGGCACGATTCCCGGCCTGACCCTCATTCAGGGTGAGTCGCTTCCGTGGCAGCGACCAAAGTATCAGTCGCTCGCCCTGTCGATGGAGAACCTGCACGGCGTCGGCAAGCTGCAGCACCTGGGGGGCAACCTCTTTCGTTGGCGCCCGCCCCGCGCGACCGAGTTCGGGCCGGCCGTCCACGTCGCTGAAGATCGGGTGACGGTCCTGCACGGCGCCGGTGAGCCGATGAAGCGGATCGGGATCAGCTACCGGAAGCCGAGCCTGATGGGGGGGCTGCAGTTCACCGTCGTCAACGGCAGCGTGACGAACACGAGCGGGCGGATCTTCACCAGCTTCCCGCTCTACAACAACGAGGAGTCGCCGATCGGGGCTTACGTTGAGGGCGGCCGATTCGCGCGGGACGGCTTCTTCCTCCTTCAGGCCGTCGGCGGCGATAAGCTCTACCTCGGAGGCATCGGGATCGACGGTCAGCCCCTCGAGTTGCCGGAGGAGGGCGATAGCGGCCGGGTCTACACTGCCGATGGCCGATCATGGCTCGACGTGCGCCGCGCCTTCAGCCCGCGCGAGATCAGCATCGAGTTCGCGGCGGACCTGCGCGCGAGCCCCATGGCGTCGGCAGGTGAGTGGAAGCTGCTCAAGGACAGCGGGACGTCCAGCCAGAGTCGGCTGTTCCTGCTGGAAATGGGCCAAAGCGGCTTTAACGCCTACGCCGCCGTCGTTCAGCGGCAGTACGCCTATCCGCACATCGATGACCTGCCCCAGCCGGCGGTCGTCAATCGTACGATCGAGTTCTACGTCTCCACCGGCGCGGAGATCCTCGGCGACCAGTACGATTCATTTGGCGATCCGGACGCGGTGCCGCCGGAGTACGGCCTGCACCGCGTTCAGACGATCGGCTTAACGGTGGACCGCGATATCCGCGGGCGGCGCATCGGGCAGCTGGAGCCGACGCCGAACCTCTGGCCCGAGCCTAAACCGGGCAGCACGAACATCTCACCGGTCGGCACCGAGGTGATCCGCTACCATTGCCACTCGGACTACCTGATCGGCTACGCGTTCCGGCTGACGACGATCGTCAAGTGGGACGTGCCCGGCGGGTTCCGTTACATCGTCGACTAAGGTTTGACGCTGAAGATCATCTCGACCGGCTGCGGGTTGTTTAGCCGCCCCTGCGCGTCCTGCAGCGTGTAGGTGATTCGGATCAGCGATGGCCAGGCGGTATCGGTGCCCGGTCCCCACGCAAAGACGGTCGGCGTGCCGGACACGACGTTCTGCGCGGCGCTAGTGCCGCCGCTGGCGTAGGGCCACGTGACGTCCTCCGGATCGTTCAGGTCTCCGTCGGCGTTCACGTCGCGGGCCAGCCCGTACCAGCGGATGTGCTCCATCGGGGGAATCGTGCCTGCGCCGGGTCCGTCCGGGTCGATCATCGCCTTGTCGATTCCCGCCACGCCGTCAAAGTCACCTGCGAACTCGACGCGGAAGTCCGTGCATCCCGGCAGGAATACGGGCGCGGTCTTCGCTGCGCCTGCTGAATCGAGCGGACGCATGGGGAAGGGGTCGGCTTGGTAGCGATAGTTGAACGAGTCCCACCACGAAGCGTTGGCGGTCAGCTTCGCCACGAGATAGGGGAACACATCTGCGGAATCCGAGTTCAGGCCGACCAGGTCGTAACGCGACTGTTCGACGCGCGGCTTCGGACCAGTTGCGGGGTCGTTGGTCGCGGGCGAGGCGTACTCGAATGGGCTCATGTCGGCGGCGTCGTCGTCGATGAAGACCTGCTCCACCCTCTGATTGTCCAGGACGACTCGGCTGCCAACCGGGACGTTCGTCGGCGTCTTCTGCTTCATCAGGAGCGCCACCCGACCCAGCGTCCACTGCCGAGCGAAATAGTTGTTGGGGTTCGTCGAGAAGGTAGAACCGGCGTTGGGATTCATGGAGCCCGGCAGGATCGGCTGGCTCGCGTTTCCGTTGTAGAAGAACGCGCCACCATTGTCCGGCAGCATCAGGTGACCGTACCACACGTACGCTTGCTCGCCAGACATGTCGGACGTGAGAAAGTTCACGTTGCCGCTTTGCCGGCGGAACTCACCGGTGACGAACATGCCGATCCGGTCAGTGCGGTACAGCGTGCGGCCGGTCATCCCTGCGTCGCGCGTCGGGTCCTGATCGCGGGTCGCCGGGTCCAGGTACCCAGCCGTGGTGCCGGACCAGATGACGAGGCCGGGGTTCGTGCTCGCCAAGCCGGCAAAGTCGTTGCTGAACACGGTCTGTGCCGCGCGCTGGTCGCGAGTGGTGGCGGACAGCGCCATGCCGGCCCCGATCGTCTGACCGGTCAAGCTGAACACGGTCGCGATGCCGATGATGAGCACGAGCGCAATGGCGATGGAGATCAGGAGTTCGGTCAGGGTGAAGCCGTTACGTTTCATTTGGGGTCTCCACGACTTCAAAGCCGCGTTGGCGTTTTTCGCTGACGATGCGGGTGCTGAGGTAGAACTCGGTGACGGCAGCGCCGATGACGACACCGATGCCGGTGGCCGCCAACCAGAAATACGTGTCGTGCTGGGCCGGCACGCCGGAATAGAAGAACTTGAAGGTCATCACGAGCGAGAATGCCGCCGCCACGAGGCTCAGTGCCAGGTTGATCGCCCGGTGCAGGGTCATCTCTTCATCCCATTCCATTCTCGGCCGCCCTTCATTCTTCGCAATGTCCACGTCTCGCCGCTAGGGCCAAATGCCGGCAAGTGAATCGTGACGTCACGGTTCGCTGCCGTCAATTCAGAGTAGCTCATCTCAACCGCCGACAACGGCGATTCCACCGTCAAATCCGCCACGCCCCGCCCCGGTAACGGTGGCGGGGCGTTTTACGTTGAACTAACCCTGTCGCGGGCGCAGATAGGACTTGCCCCCGCTGCACTCGGGGGTTACATCCTAACAAAGTGCGAACATTGCCACGGGAAGGCACTTCACCACGCCCGCAGGATGGGGCCCTATCTGGAGACCGATGATGATCCAACCGCTTTTCGAAGTGACCGAGACCGGTCGCGTAATGCCGCTCTGGCCGCTTGACCCACGATCGGGCGAGCCGATCGAGCCCGACGGGAAGGCCCGCCTGACCGCTGCGCAGGCGTCGCAACTCTCAGGCGAAAGCGAGGCGTCCCATAACGAGCAGTTTCGTTTGGCGTTCGCGAAGTGGCTCGACGACGAGGTCACGGAGGCCCAG
Source organism: Tepidisphaeraceae bacterium (assembly GCA_035998445.1). Taxonomy (NCBI): domain Bacteria; kingdom Pseudomonadati; phylum Planctomycetota; class Phycisphaerae; order Tepidisphaerales; family Tepidisphaeraceae; species Tepidisphaeraceae bacterium. Next base: position 32,368 of record DASYHQ010000052.1, read on the forward strand.
GTCGAAGAGTCCGAAAAGGATGCCCGAGAAAAGAACGGCGGCCGGGCGCCGACCAAGGTCCGCCTCGGCGGTGACCTGTTCCGCGCGCTCTTTTACCCGCACTTCGCCGGCTATGACGCAGAGTGGGATTACTACATGTCCGAGTGCGCCCGCCGGAAGCTCAACCCGCGGTCGAAGGAGATCTTCGCCGAGCTGAAGCCGAACGAGGTGACCGGCCGCATGGAGCTGGTCATCTACTGCGGGATCGCCGGCTTCCGGCGGATCCTCGACGAGACCGGCCGCTCCGCCGGCAACGACGAGGCGCAGTTCACGTACGGCGACGATCCGTACTACCCGGTCAAGTGCGTGTTCACCCTGTACATGATGGTTCACGGTCAGCGTTGCCCGTTCGTCGGACGCGCCAAGTGGCTCGAATACAACCCCGAGGGCGAGCCGACGCAACAGTACCGGCGCGAGAAGCCTGAGCAGTGGCTGTCGAAGATCGCCGAGGCCGACGCGATCCGCCGCGCGGCGCCGGAACGCGCGTCGGACCTCTACGAGCGCGCCGAAATGGAAAGCGTGCGACAGCGCAACGCGCGGGCGTCTGCGCGCCCCGCGCCGGAGGCGAAGCGCGGCCAGGCTGAACGCGCGACGGTCCCCGTCGGAGGCCGCGACTGGACCGACCCCGAACCGTACTACGACGCCGACGAGGACGCGCCGGCGAGCGAGGAGGGCTTCCGGACGGTGTTGATCTCGATGGGCTTCGCGACGCCCGCTCAACGCAAGGCCGTCACGCGGCAGCTGCAGGATCGGCTGACTGCCAACAGCCCGCGCGAGTTCTGGGCGAAGGCCGTGCGCGAGCTGAGGGACAAGCCGCAGGTTTACGGCGCCAAGACGCTGACTGAAGTGTAAGGGGGCGACCATGCCGAACATCGGCGAGCTCGAACTTGTCAGCCGGCCGTCCACGGAGGGACGGCGGTTGCCGATGCAGTTCATCACGATCGAGAGCCCCGGCTACGCCGCAGCGAGGTCGGGAAAGTGGAACCCGCCGGACGCGTACGTTCGTCACGAGGCGATCGTCCTCGGCGTGCTGGAAGATCACACGGGCGACCGCTGGCTACGCGTGGTTCAGTGGTGCGGGGTGACCCGCCGGTGGAGGGTCGAGTCCGGCTACACGCCGTTCGCCGTCGTCGCTTGGCGCGCGGATGTCGAGTCCAAGCCGTTCCTGGCCGTGCCGACTGCCCGCGAGTTCCCGTCGGTCCCGTTCCCGCCGCCGCCGGCGCGGGACCCGCGACAGTACCGGACGAACCCGTACGTTCGATGAGGCGGAGTAGGAGGGTGGGACGATGTCAGACCAAACGTTCGAGGTCCGAGCCGCGGCGGTGTTGTCCGTCCCGCGCAAGCTGCAGTGGGTGATGCTCGTGCTGCAGGACCTGCTGCGGTTGCCCGGCGTCGAGCACGCCGAGGTCTGGTTCTTCGACCCGCGGGACGCGGCGCAGAAGCTGCGCGAGCGGAAGGTGACTGCCGAGCAGCTGCCGCTGCGCGGCGACGAGATCCCGTGGCCAATCGACGTGAAGTTGTTCGCGGCCGTCGGCCAGGTGCTCCACCGCGACTTCGCGGAAGTGATGGAGCGTCATCGTGACTTCGTTGCCAAGCTGTCAGATGTGCGAGTGCGACGTCGCGGCTACAAGCCGGTCAGCCGTCTGCTCGTCGTCGACCGCGTTGAGCACCGGGGCAAGTGGGTTACGTACCAGGTGATGACGTCAGGTAAGCGACGGACCGCGTACGGGTTGCCGCTCTTGCCCGACACTTACGGATCATACGCGACCGCCTTCTGATGATGTGCGGCCCGGGCCAATGGTCGCATCACTCTAGTCCCGCATCAAAAGACGTCTAAGAGCCGATAAGGCCCTCGGTGCTCAAGATAAGCAATGCCTCGAGAAGCTGTTTCATCTTTGGTCGGGGACCGTTCCGGCTTTAGTTTCGTCGCCAGCTGAACGCCGCTGCCGTTCTTGATTGTATAGGTCCAGTTTCCTTTCTCGCCCCCGTCAATCTCAACCAAAACAACGATCAGCACGTCCGCTTGCGATGTAACTGCCATAGTGCGTCCTTCCAGTTCATTATGAAGCAGCCTCCGCCAAGGCTGACTCTCGCCAATTCACGGCATATACGGCGTCAACACGAAGACGGTCCGCGTCGACCCCATTACCGTCTCGTACTGCGTTGTCCCGGTCACTTGGAATGGGTCTGCCGACGCGAAGTCGCTGTCGTCGGTCAACCCCGTGGTCGGGTAGACGTCCAACATGACGATCTTCCCGTCCAGGCTGAGAAGCGTGCGCATGCGGTCGATCACCTGCACGATGCGCGTCTCCGATGGCAATCGCCCGACGTCGCCGATCGACATCGAACGCGGGCGAATCGTCTGCTGGGCGGCCGCCGCCAACGCGGCACGATACGCGTCGGCCCGCCGCATTCGTTGAGCCCGTTCGCGCGCCTCCTGCTCGGCGTGCGCCCTGGCTTCGGCGGTCTCGTGAGCCGCGATCAGGCGGGCATACGTCGCGTCGTCCGTCCCGGGCTGGCGCGGCACCGCGGGATGCACGTATGGCAGCGGGGCCGCGGCGGCCGACGGCGTGGTGGCCTGTACCGTGGCTGGCTCCGAGAAAATGAGCCACGCCGCGATGACGATGGTCAACAGCGGCAGCCCGACGATCGCCGCCCACGCGGCGGGCGACAACGATGCCTCACGCTGGCTCTTGACCAGTTGCGAGGCATCGCGCGGCACGCGGCTCACGACCACCGGCAACGCGTCTCCCGTTGCCGCGCGTGACGGCCTCGGCTTCACCCGCTCAATCAGCACTGTCTTACCCGCGATCTTCACGGCCTCGGCCTCGCTGGCCGCTTCCACCTCAATGCGAACGTCGTCGGCCGTGTCCCGGTCGGCGCCGATGATCTCGTATTTCATGCTCACCCCACTGTCAGACGTGTCTCAGTCCTTCTTCTTCGTCGCCTTTTCCGCGACGTGCTCCATGTTCTCGTAAGCCCGCTCGACCTTGTCGGCGAGCTTGCGGATCAACTCGCAGGCCTGCGAGACGTTGGCAGGGATCTCGCTTCCGGCGATCCCGCCGGCGGCCGCCATCTCAGCCAGCTTGATCTTCGCCAACGCAGCTCCCGCGTCGCCGGTCTTGGAGAGAACGGCTAATCGCACCGACAAGTCCTGTGCGGCGAACCATTCCAGCAGCCGCGCGATAATTTGCACATTCGGTACGCCGTGCTCTGTCTTCATCTGCGCAAGAAGATCACGCGCAGCGGCGCTCACTTCGACGGAAATCCGGACAGCGTCCTCGCTACTTGTCGCCACAACTCCCCACCGTAAGAAATTTCGTGATTGATCGCAACATTTGGTTTGGCCGAGGGTTATCGCGCAGGGGGCGATAGTTTGCTCTAGATTGTTCTAGTTTGTTCTTGACGATGGGCTAAGTGGTGGTATCTTCCCCACATCACTTGACGGGAGTTGTATGCCACTGGCCGAGGGAAAAACCGAGGAAAGCGTGAAAATCAACGCGGCGGACTACGACCGCGCCGAGAACATCGCGCTCGACACCGGGCTGAGTCGGAAGGACTCGATCGGTGCCGCCCTGGAGGGCTGGGATTCGTTGCCCCGCACCGTGCGGGAACGCATCCGCCGCGATCGGCTGGCCCGTGCTGCTGCTCGTGATGGCCGCCAAGGCCGTACTGAACGCGTCTCCGCTTAATCGTCCGATCGTTCAATGTTTCGCTCGGGGGCCGCGGAGATTCCGCGCTTACAGGAAAGGGAATTCCATGAAAGCCTTGTCCGTCCGTCAACCGTGGGCCTCGCTGATCGCCAGCGGCGCCAAGACCTTGGAGGTCCGGAGCCGTCCCTCGCATTACCGCGGCCCGCTGCTGATCTGCTCCAGCAAGCGACAAGACGAAAGTTGGGATGCGGCTGTCTACACCGGCTGGCACCCGTATGGTCCTCGCGGCGTCATGCTCTGCGTCGTCGACCAGGTCGACTGCCGCCCGATGACCGAGACCGATGCCGACGAGGCCTGCTGCGACTTCGCGCCCGGCTACTTCGTCCGCGTGTTTGCCAACGTGCGTCCGGTCGAGGAACGCGCTGTATCCGGTTCGCTGGGCCACTTCGACGTTGCTGATGATCTGATTCGCTTCGTTGTTCATCACGATCAAGAGACTAAACCCGCGACTCCGCCGATGACGGCGGGAACGCTAACGAAAACCGCCGTTTCACGGCAGGGGCCCTCCGATGTCGACGCCGTTCGCGGAGTTAATTCAGCGGTGCATCGCACGCTCGGACACGAATCAATCGGGCCTAGCGGCGCGATGGGGCAAGAACGAATCGACCATGCGCAACTGGCTGCCCGGCAAGCACGGCGAGCCCCCGAAGAACGACCCGTCGGAGGATCTGCGGCAGTTGTGCCGGCGGATGAGCGACGCGGACCTGGTCGACTTCCTGCAGCTGCTGTCGGCGGGGCGGGTGTCAATTGCGCCGGTCGACCACAGCGAGCTCCCGTCCGTTGTGCGGCCGGAGCATCTACGGGATGCGTCGATGGCAGTGACCGAACGGGCCGTGGCTTACCAGGCAGAGATCAACAAGGCCTTGGGCGACAACCTGATCGACGTCGACGAGAGCCATCGGATCTTCGCGTCGGGCCTCTCGCTGTCCAAAGCCAAGCTCTGGCTTTCGCGTCTCACGGAACGCTGCTCGGTAGCGCGCAGGGTGGGCTGATCGCCGATGGTGCCGATCGCCCATTCCTGCCGCTCGCGCAGCAGTATGCCTTGGCAGTAGCTACCCGCACCGGCATCGAGGACGTGGCGGTGAGGCGGTTGTTCGACGCGGTTCTTATGGACATCGCGATGGACGACATCAACTCGACCTGCATCGAGTGCTGAGCTTTGCCGGCGGCGATCCCCGCTTGAGGTTCCCCCCCTCCTCTTGCACCCGCCGGCATTTGTACACGGCCCCGCGATCGCGAACAGCGGTCGCAGGGTGATCGGAAGGGAGTCGAGACGTGTTGGCGCGAAAGGATTACCCGGTTTGGTGCGAGTGCGGCTGGCCGATCCTCATCACCTCCGTGGTGCGCGACCTGACGCTCGACTTCGAGTATCGATCCGGTGGCGTCAACGGCGCCGAGGTCGAGCGCTGCCCAAAGTGCGACGAACGGCTGCCGCTCGCCCTCGTGCTCGATATGGCGGCGGGCGACCGTCCCGGTGGGGCGGTGGCATGAGCGACGCGACGACGCAGCTGCTGGTCGGTGACGAGGTGACCGTCGTTGTGGACCGGCTGACGGCGGCCGATCGGAAGCGGCTGGGCACGTGGGCCCAGCAGGTCGGCGAGATCATCGGCGGCAACGTGCCGGGCTCCATGGCCCTGGTCCGGTTCAGGAAAGTGATCGGCCGCGAGCGCCGCAAGACGGCGTTTCTGTTGCCGGTGAACGCACTACAGAAGGCCTGCTCAGCAGGCAGGGAAGGATAGGCAGATGCCAAAGGAAACGCTGACGATCGACACGATGGGCAACATCGACGAGGGCTCGCTGCGGATCGCGGCGAACAACGCGTTCAAGCTCCTCGCGCAGGACCTCGCCGATCGGCCGGTCCTGAACAAGGCGAGAAAGATCGTGATTACGCTGGAGATGAAGCCGGTCGTCAACACGAATAGCCATTCCCCGCAGCTCGACTCGGTCGAGTACGCCTGGCACATCGCCCAGAAGGTGCCGGCGATCGGCAGCAGCGGGGGAGTCATGCAGCCCCAGCAAGACGGCACGCTCGCGTTTCACAGCGACCTGCCCGACTCGCCGAACGATGAGACGATCATGGATGAAGCGGAACGGCGTCGCGCCGAGTTGCGCGAACGCGACCGCAACCGCGGGTGAATCCACCGCGTTGACGACTCACCTTATTAACACCCGCACACGGGAAGGATGCAGAAATGGAAACCGGAGCAAGTTGGCTGGCCGACGGCGTGAAGGAGATCGAGCGGATCACGAGGTCCGCGATGATCGTCGAGCCCAAGATAATGAACCTCCCGCTGGAGAAGCCGGGGACGTACGCAATCTTCACGCCGGGTCCGGCGGGGCAGCCGATCAATGTCGACGTGCGCACGGCCGGGCCGCTCTGGCACAACGAGCGGCTCGAGGATCCGAAGCAGTTGATCGCATTCATCACCTCGCTAGGCGAGCGGGGCGTCAAGCCCGAAGACGGCGCGGTGTACATCAGCCAGTCGGCCGTCACGTACGTCTACAACTTCGAGGACCGCCGGCACCGGGCCACCTGCCCGCTGATCATGAGCGTGCCGTGGAAGTGGCTGAGCGTCGACCAGAAGCCCCTTAGCCAGCGGGATCTGATCCGCCTGCTGCGCATCACGTTCGACGGCAGCCTGCCGACCGACTCCAACCTGATCTCGCTCATTCGCACCGTGAAGTGGAAGTCCGACGGCACCGTCGAGTCCGACGTGCAGCGCGGGCGCGAGGCGCTGGGGCGCCAGATCATCCGCGAAGTGTCGGGCATCGCGAACTTCCCGGAGGAGTTCACGCTGGACGTGCAGGTGTTCGAGAACGTGAAGCAGGACGTGCGGGTTCGGGTCGCACTCGAGCTGTTGCCCGACGTGGAGCGATTCGAGGTGACGCCGTTCCCGACGCAGATCCACAACGGTATGGCCGAGACGCTGACCTGGCTGCAGAGCGACATCGCGCAGACGAAGGTGCCGACGTTCATCGGGGCCGTGCGGGGTGGCGAATAGTGATCGTCCGACCGGCGGCTGGGCTCGGGTCCGCGCTGCTGGTCACTGACGCCCGGTCGAGAGCGTTATCTCGCCCTGAGCTGGCCGACCCAGCAGGTGTGCTGCTCTCGCTTCACGAGCGGCCGGGCCGACAGCCGTTACCTGTTGGACGCTCGCGAGTCGCGGTCACGCGGTTCGCAGCATTTGCGGCCGGGGTGTTCTCGGCCCACGGTGGATGTGCGACGCGGAGTTTTCTCTTTTCGCTGTGTCGAGACGTCCGCCGTTACGCAGCGGTAGCTCAGATGGCAGAGCGTCAGCGACGTGTTCCCCCCTCGCGTCGCTGGAGGTCGCAGGTTCGAGTCCTGCACGCTGCTTTGGGCCTACGGGCTCATGGTGCATAGGTCGTGGCCGTTTCAGCGGCACCTGACACGCGACCGGGGCGACGGGCGCCCGACCGGCTGAATGTGAGCCGGTTCCCGTCGTCGACAAAGCAGGGCGTGCAGCGGTGTGCGGTTTCGGCCCCGGTTGGACACGACCGGATTGCCCGTCACCTGGCCACTCGCCGGTTCGAGCCCGGCCCGCTGTCTTGAGGAGTCGTTATGGCACGCTGGCAGTACTACCGAACGAAGTGGCGTCGCTGGTGCGACTGCTCGGCTTCCGACGCCGCGATCAACTCCGCGTTCGGCGTTCGGATCAGGCTTGTTGACTGAAAGGAAATGTTCATGAGCGTCTACAGTAGCGACAAGCCCGATACCTGCCGCGTCCCGCCCCCTGGTTGGTCGTGCAGCCGGCCGGCCGGACACGAGGGTCCGTGCGCTGCGTCGCCGATCAACTCGAAGGTGATCGATCGCAACGTCGTGATGTTCAAGCCCGACGGCGTGACGCCGCGGCACCCGTCGACCTCGGGCGTGTTGAAGCATTTCCGGTGCGATCACTTACCGGTCCAGCTTCGCGAGGTGTCGCAGCCATTTGCCAACTTGGCGTTCAAGATGGCCGACGAGTTGCCGGAGGGCCCGGATCTGACGTGCGGGCTGCGCGACCTTCTGACGGCGAAGGACAACTGCGTCCGGGCGAAGCTCGGGTGACGGTAGCGGTCGTGCTGTAAGCCATCCCTGCGGAAGCACGACGAGGAACGCCGCGACCTTAATGGCGAAAGCGGACTGCAGCGGCGGCACGATGGATGTGCCGACGTCGGCGAAAGCCGGCCCGCTGCATTGGAGGTCGCCATGGTTTCAGAATCGTTCGGTGTGGCGGCGTTCGTGTTGTACTGCCTGGTCGTCGCCGCGGTGATCCTCGGCGGCGCCAAGCCGGGATGACGGGATTCTAACGCGGTGGTCCGAGCAGCGAGAGGCCTGACGAGGCGGGTAGCTGCCACACATTAGGGTCGGAGCGGAATGTACATCTGCCCGACCGAAGCCCGACGGATCGGAGACGTCGGGGATATCGCAGGGTAGAGCAGCATGGCAGCTCGCCGGGCTCATAATCCGGAGGTCGCGGGTTCGAATCCCGCCCCTGCTACTGAATCAACGTGAGGTATGACGATGGCCGACGCAAAAGACAGTGAAACGAAGCAGCCGAAGGCGACGCGCCGGCGCCAGCCACGCCAGGGCGACTTGTGGACGTTGAGGGACGTCGGCCGACGCCTCACGTGCGCCGACGAGACGGCCGCCCGCTGGCTCGAAAAACACAACGTTGCGCGCTACGACATCGGCACCGGCAGCCGCGACGAGATCCGGGTGAAGCCGGCCGACGTCGAGGCCGCGCTCGAAGGTTGCCTCGTGTCCGGCACGCCCGCAGCGGCCACCCATGAACGGCACGAGCGCGGTTACACGCCGAAGTACAGGCCCAGCCGGAGCGACGGCGGCGCGGTCACGTCGTCTCGGTGACGGGTTGCACGTCAGCAGTCGCCGCCGGTTGTTCCTCCGGCGGCTTCGGGTCGATCGCCCCCAGTTTCTCGACCAGGTTTTCCAGCGTCAGTTCGTTGGGATCACAAGCGAAGAGCGTCCGATGAACGTAGTCCGTCACAGCTCGCAGCCGCTCGATCGGGATCGCTCGCACGTAGTGCGGGTCCATCCCGGTCAGGTCCTGCCCCTGGATTCGGCGGACCGCATCCTTGTCCTTCGTGTCGTTGCCGATCGTCGCGAACGTCCGACGCAGCGCGTAGAAGGCGCGCTTCTTTCGCTTCATCGGCCGGGTCACAAGCCCGCCTCGGCTGTCCGGCTCAGTGACCGTCAGCTTCGCCTCGAACTTCCGGTGTGCCGTGCCGATCTCGTCGTTCGGCGCGACCTCGCCGATCGTCCCGTCCTTGTCCTCGAAGAACTCGCGCACCCAGGCGTGCCCGCACCGCGTGCGGAACAGCAGGCCCTTCGCGTCGTCACACACGGTGTCGGGGCGGATCGCCATCGCCTTGCGGATCGCCTCCGCGGTGACCGGCCAGACGGTCAGTTGGAAGAGCTCCTCGGTCTTCGTCCTAACCCAATCGACGTACAGCTTGGCGAAGTCGAGCTTCCGCTCGGGCAGGTCGCTGATGTGGCTCTGGCCCATGCCGCCGTTGAGCCCCAGCAGCACGAACGACAGGATGTTCCACTCCTCGGCCTCGCACGCCGCGATCACCTGCAGCCGGCACTCCTGGGGCGAGTAGATGGGCATGCCGTGTTCGTCCTCCATCTCGCGCCGCTCGCGCTTCACGTGCTTCTGCTTGGCCTTGGCCAGCGCGTCGTCCTCGTGACGGGCGACGGTGAGCAGCGGGCGCGGCTTGAGCTTGTAGGCCCAGCGGAGCATCTTCTTGGTCTTCGTGACGTAGCGGTTGAAGCTCGTCAGCTGCATGCGCCGCTTCAGGTGCGTCCGGTACTCATCGAGCGGCGGGATGTCGGCCGCCAGCCGGTCCTCGCCGGCCCAGGTCCGGAACGCCAGGGCGGCGCGGCGCAGGTCGTCGAACTCGCGGATGCCGATGTCGCCGGCGCGGAATCGCTCCTCCTGGGCAATGATGAACCGGTCGGTCAGCTCGAGGACGGTCACGCGCGACGCGTCGGCCGTGACGGGCTGGCGGTCAGCGAGGATGTCGGGCAGCTCGCGGAGGAACCGCTCGCGTGCGGCCGTCTCGTCTTTGCCGAAGTAGAAGTTCCTTCGCCGGCCGTGGACGCGCTTCGGGATGTACCACTGACCGTTGGGGTGGAGGCGCAGTTGCGGGATCTTCTTGCCGCGCCCTCGCTTGACGGGACGTTGGGGGGCCGTACGATCAGTCATGGCGACAACCTCCGGCCGGATTATATCGGCCTGTTCGGTGGAAGTAAGGTTGTCGTTAAGGGTTGTCGAACGCATCAGGCAAAGCAGCCCGAAAACGTCGTAAGTCCGCTAACTACGGCGATTAGCACTCGTAGCTCAATTGGACAGAGCATCGGTCTTCGGAACCGAGGGTTACAGGTTCGACTCCTGTCGAGTGCAATTCATTCATCTCCAAGCGCTTACGATCACGATACGTGGCGCCAGACCTGTGCTGTCTCGCGGCCTTATCACATAAAATATCAGATCCACGGCAAAAGTGGCGATATGATCTCCTGCGTCATTCGCAAGGAGAAGTGCATGGCCAGATTGCCTGACGGTGAACTTTCAAGACATCCAGTCCACGGCTTTCGCGTAACTGTCGGTCGTAAGGTGGACGGGAAACCTCGCCTGTTCTGGCTCGGGAAGAACGAGGACTACGCACGGTTTGCTGCATGGACTTATCGAACTGGTTGGCAGCAAATGCAGGCTTGCGGAATCAAGCACTGGACCCCCGACATGGAGCAGCGGGTCAAGGAAACGATCGACTTTGCTCAGCGTGCTCTAAGAGACCGCATTCAAGACCATCAGGTCAGGGGTGAAATGATTGCCCCAGTACGAGGGATCGTCTTCCCAGGTACCACTGCTCATATACCGCCTGCTTCGCTGGTCGAGGAGAAGCCTGTACAACAGCAGCCCGCGAAGACGCTTTATCAAGCGATCGAAACCTACCTTCAGACGATCAAGGGCAAGCGTATCTCTGACGCCCACAAGTGGCGTGCGGAACAAGTCGTGGGCGTGACGCTCAAGCACGCGGTCCCTGACTGCCCCATGGAGCAAATTGACTTTGCTTGGCTCGACCGGCTCGCGGACCACTTCAAGTCGCGTCCCAAGTCCAGGAAGGGCAAGCGTAGAAATCGCAAACCGATCGGTCCCCAGACCGTCAAGACGAACCTCGCGTACATCCGCCAATTCTTTGTGTGGTGCGACGACGTGACCTTCGGGGGCTGGGAAGGTCCTAGGAAACTAACCAAACCTTTCAGGGTCCGCCTCGACGACCTGCGCACACCCGCAGAACTTCGCCAGGCGAATACGATCGAGCAATTTGACCTACCGACACTTGTGAAGATCTACAGGGCCGCTAATGACTACCAGAAGGCGATCATGCTGACCGCACTGTTCACAGCCGGCACTCAACGAGAACTGGCCGTGCTTGAGAAGTCTGAGTTTGATCTGCAAGCAGGAGTGCTGCACCACTGGCGGAATAAAACTAAAATCGAGGGCCGTTTCTGGCTTCCACCGGAGTTAATCCTATTGCTAAAGGAGGAGTTCAAGAAGCACCGGAAGCGACCTTTGGCCTTCTACACGGCCCACGGATTCTCGCTTGTCACCTACCTGAACGGAAAACTCGTAAGCGACGCGGTACGACAAATGTGGGTCGACCTCCGAGTGAAGGCTCAGGTCCCTACCGCCCTCAGCTTTAAGTATCTGCGAAAGTTCGTCGCCGACTTCATGGTCCGTCATGGCGGTGAGGCAATCGGACAGATCGCGCTTAGCCACGCGCCCACCTCAATCCTGGCGAAAAATTATACGAGAGCTCGCGATTTCGGTGCATTTAACGAGCTACAACGCCAGATGTACGCCGAGTTTACTTCAGCTGGGATGTTTGAAACGGACTTCAGGGATGACGTCGAGCGAATCCGCCACGCAGGCCGCATGACTTCAGAGCCGGCGAAAGACCTCATACATGAGAGTTAACGCAGACATATTTCATCAGGGACGAGAAATTGGCGAAGGTGGCGATTCCGTCCTTCCGATACGGAAACTGACGTGACGAGCGTCGCGGTTGCGAGCCGCCGTAGAGTCTGATCCATGACATAGGCAAAACGTTCCTGGGCTATTCAGACTCGGCCCACCGAAACCGCCGCTCGCAACGGCGGTTTCTTTTTTTGGTCGATGCGTAGAAGCACAGCACAACCTCGCCGCACAAACACTGCCTCTGGGTCAGAAGGCGGGCCACCCCGTCGTCTATCCCAATTGCGTCAGCGTCCTATCCGTCGCCCGTGGCTAGTAGGCGACCGCAGCGCGGCCCAGCGACGACAGCACAGTCGGTGTGTAAGGTGCGGTAGCCCGGCGAATCATGCACATCACCCTAACGCAGTTGGGCAAGGCGGTTCCCTGCAACAGCCGCTGGAATCCCTGTGCGTGAAGTGCCACAAGCAAGAACACCTGCGTCGCTCACGTTCTACTACCTCGCCACAAAAGGTGCAGACGCTTGGCCGCTGCTTAGAAGAGCGGGTCCGGCGCATCCAGCAGAGTACACCGCGACCCGAGATGCGACGCCTGTGTTACGAAGTCATGCGCCAGGCCATCTTGGAGTTGCTGCCGCAACACCAGCGGGGCAGTCGGCCATCACCTCGGCGGGAAGCTGCGCTCTTCGAACGTGCTCGCGAGCTATTAGAAACGCTCGCAGCGGAACCAGCGGACGGGGATGATAGTCCGGATATAGAAGACCTGCTGACGAAGGCCTTCAGGCAGTTGATCCGCACTTACGACAGCAAGCTTGCTGGCGACGATGTCTGGTACGACGAGCGGGACTTCATCGAATCTCTGAAGATCTGGGCGCAACATTCGAATGCTTGGATTGCCCAATATACAGGGGTCAGGCCGGACATCGTCCGCAAAGCCGGCGCTCGTGCCCATGTAGTGAGGATCAAACAGATCATCTCCAGGGACGGTGCCGCCAGCACTGCTGCGATCGCCCACGATCTGAAAGCTCACTGCCTGCCGGCCTACCCAGCCTTCGTAGCCGCGCTGGTGCGCATGCTCGCGGACATGAAGTTGATTACCTGCACCGACGGCCGTTATTGGCCAGGTCGGTGCCAGCGATGGGCCCTTGCGGGCCGGAGTGGGAAGCTCCCCTTCGTACTTCGCTGGCTCTCCGACCAGCAACATCGCGCGATCGAAGACATGGTTGACGAGGTTGTGTCGCCGCGTCTACCTCATCAAGAGTACTACGTAGTAAGTATACCTGTCCTCAGCTCCTATCCCACCCCTGTCATGTACCAGCAAGGCACTCTGGACCGTCAGTCGAAGCCGTTGTGGCAGAATTCTGAGCCAGCTACCACCTTCTACTAGGGGGACACTGCGCCCATGGGTCATCTAAGGGCTAGGAGTCGCTGGCAGTGTGCTGAACGAGTGACTCAGCCCCCACCAAGGTAGGAGACCGGGCAGAGAGGTCTGGGACAAGGGTCGAATGGATGCGAGGAGGCTATACGGAGGCCGGTCCAGTGTCGTCCTGCCCCCGGGGCGCGCTTGGCGTTGCCCATGGTGGTTGTGTGGCAGAACATGTTGGGATCGGAGAATGCCAACGGCCTGCGTATTGTGTGGATGAACCTAGTGCATATTGCACAAACGCGTGGTTTGTCCTTCCTGGCACAACGCTAGCCCCCAAGGATCCGCCACTACCTTGCGTTCCGTTTCGGTCGAGGAAGGTTCACACCCACAGATACCCAAGAAACTGAGCAAGTTGGTGGCGTCTTCCAAAGCATCCTAGCGGTAGAGGGTTGATGGGTTAGGTCTAAAGACCGACCTCACTTTTCCTGGGCTGGTACGAAGCGCGTCCCATCGTACCCGACGACATAAGGGACAGTATTGGGGTCCAGTGCGAACGATCGTGGCTGCCCTTCCATCATCAACATCCTCGGTACCCAGCAGCCCTCGTCGACCTTGTACAATTCGACTTCTGCTTGCCCAGCGAAGACAACGCCCGATTGCGCTCGGTACTGCACCGTATAGGTTGTCCGGATCTCCGAGTCAGACGACGAACCACGCAACATGGCAACGTGGGACTCGCTTGAGCCCCTGTACGTACATTCGATAACGTCCTGTTGCTGCCGAATGACGGCCTCGCCAACGCCTTTTGCCTCACCGTACGCCAGGGCCAAGGCTCGCATGCGCTTCGCATTGCTGCTGTCCAGCTGAACGAACAGATCACCCACCTCCCTGGGGCCGAGTTGTTCAAATGCCTTGGCCACCCGCTTGGCGTAGGCAAGTTTCTGCGCCAACTCTTTGCGCCTTTGGGCAGTGGCCCCGGGAGTGGTGCCCGTGGCCGACGGACCCTTGGCAAGTCCTCGAAGCTCTGCTTCGATCTTCTGGGCCCCGCTCACATAGGAAGCAAGCTGCTCGTCCCGACGCTTACGCAGAACATCGTTCCAGTGATCAGGATCCAGGGTCGGCTGAGTCGACGAAGTGGCTGGCAGAAGGACGGATAGAGCGATACCTGGATCAGGTATACGCTCGCCGAGTGTTCTCAGCACGGCTTGTAGCCGGGTGATCTCTTTCTGATCGTTGTTTTCAATTGCAAGTGACATCAGCACCCGCAGCGGAGCGACGAGAGTTGGCTCATCGGCTACCGCACGCTGCGCATGCCGCAACGCCAGCGACTTCTGGTTTGTGTTCAAGTAGAGCTCGGCGAGCTTGCCCACGAGGAAGGGGTCTTCACCAACACTGCCTCGGATTGAATTGATAAGGTCTATTGCCTCTGCCCAATGTCCCTGTCGCCAGCAGCGTGTGATCAGGAGCATGTCCAATCCGGGATCACTCCCGAAGAGGGAACGGTGCGCTCCAGTGCGTCCGCAAACGATCGCTCCCCCAGCATCTGAGCGGCCCTCGCCCGCAAGAGGCTGACTGACCTCCTGGTCTTTAGCGATTCGGGTAACTGATCAATCAGGTGGATCGCTCCGCTGGCTTGCCCCGCCTCAAATCGCCCAGTCGCTTGGGTCAATACGCTGCCATTGATCAGCACATCCAGATCAGCCCTCGACAGCTTTCCAGCGGGCGTAGTCTTTGGCAACACTGTCTGGATGGCATGAAACCTTAGCCTTTCAGTCAAGATTTCGCCTGTGCCGAGCTGGTAGCTGTCTGCGATCAATGGCTCCCCTTCAGGTGACGCGGCCAAGGTCAAGGCCAGGTAGTCGTAGCCACCATCCACCCTGAGCATGCGAACGACCGCGTGGCCCTCGCCGTTCGACGTGACGCGTGCGTTGAGAACCTTGAGTCCACCAATATTCAGGTTCGAAACCCAAGCCGAACTGGTCTCCATTAGTTGAGAGCCTATCAACTCGTGCACGATCGTTTTCTGCTCCGCCTCAAGCGGCAGTCCGGCCGTCGACGTCTTCAGTTGGGCTTGCGTGTCGAAGCAGCGGACGATCGCGTTCACATCTCGGGCTGCGAAATGCTTCTCCAGCATCCGGGCCCATGCGGCCACAGTCTCCCGCTTGATTTCCGGGCGGTCACGATGTCCCGTAGCGGGCGTGCTCACCACAATTAAGTCTCGAGTTTCGTCTTCGCCTGCACCAACTTTTGCGTATGCCACGGGTGATCCTCGAGTTGGTAACGGCACCCGATGTTTTCCATTATCCCCCAGGGCACCTGAGGACGCGGCCGTTCCATCCTGCGGCCCATCCGACTGCCCCGTTCCTCGCGGCAGTACCGAGGCGATGCTAGCCATCCATGCGATGAGAAATAGAACGGCTAAGATCTTGTTGGCAGGTGACCAGACTTTGAGCACTCCTGGTGCCGCAAGCTTGCGGTAATAGATTGGGCCGGTGAGGGATATAAAACACACCACGACGAGGGGTGTACCTACGAGGAACAGCGCTGCTACGAGCAACACGGTCATCGTTTTGCTGCGCCGGTGCCACGGAACCTTCGCATAGAGACGTTCAAGTTCATCGACTTTGCGGTGATCGCTTGAAGCATCCTGAGGGTGGCGCTTGCGGGCGACAGGCAATCTGGCATGGTCGCGAACAGATCCAGGCGCTAAGTCGTACTCCATGCCGGTAGCCTGGCCAGACACGATGTCTGCCTGTAATGCCACCTCCACCTGCGGCTGCGCTGCACTGACACATCCAACGCAGCGATAGTCGCCCGACGCGCTTCTGTACCGTCGCTGCCCTATAACGTCTTGACCACACGTCACACAGACCTTTGTACCCGCCATGGTTCTCCTCCCACACGTGATCGCGCAGACCAGAAAAGAGGCCTTCTTTCCGAACGAATCACGGCAGACTCGTCATCCCTAACAATATATCGAATTTTTCGATATTCCGATATGGCGGATATGCCCTCTAGGCAGTGCCAAGGTCAAGTTTCACGCGGGCTGCCGATCGTCTCCGTCGCCTTCTTCTCGAAGCCCGACGACGGGCCGGCATGACTCAGGCGGATGTAGCCAAGTCCTTGCGCCGGCCCCAGAGTTTCGTATCCGACTTCGAACGCGGCCAACGTCGGCTTGACGTCGTGGAGTTTCTCGAGGTCACTCGAGCCTTAAAGGCCGACCCTCACGATATCCTGCGTAAGGTTGACCGGGGGGAGTGAACTTCAAGAACTCCACAAATCGAAACCTGTCAATGCACACCCCCGTTTTTTTCTGCCGGGTCGACCGACGGCGTGCGGGCCGATCTCCAATTGGGTAGGACCGTATTGTTCGTGTAAACCTGCCCATCGCCTGCGACCGCTGGGACCCTTCCCTTGGATGTCGAATACCCCCCGGGTGGACATAGGACGGGCACATGAGTCGGACTATGGGGTATAGACTTAAGAGTCATCAACGAATGTGCAGTTGATCGCGGGCTGGCTCGAGCACGGCGCCATCGGGTATCTCTCCCGTATCACCAACATGAGCGTTCACGAGACGTTTTGAAACAGTCTCGAACATCCGGACTTCTAATCCAACCGCTGCATGCCATTCGAGCAGTTGCTTCGCGTCGGGTCCAGTAGCACCAAGTTGAACCTGCAAAGCGTCCATCATGTTCTGCTTGACCCACTGCAACAGTGCGGTCTCGTCAACGACCGTCAATTTCGCGGGCGTGGCACGGAGCCCAACACTTCCAGCGGGTAGGTTGATGGACCGCCGCCGACCGCCCTCATCGACCAGTCGGCGTCGAAGCCAGTTCTCGAGTTGGCCGCCGTACCGCTCAAAGAGATATGCCTCCCTGCGTCGAGACCGAGCAACTTCCGTCGTTGACCAGCACTCAACCCGGTCTACGTAGTCTCGCAACTCTCGAATCCGGCGGACAAACCAATTTGCCGCATGCTCGTTGTCAATGACGAACTCATGCTCCGTGCCTTGACCGGCGGCAAGATCCGATGTGTCGTCGGTGCCAATATCGGAATCCGAGAAATCATCAGGGCCCGTTTCTTCGGCCTCGCTAAATGACATGCGTTACCTCATTTCCCTTCGGTTCGCGCCCTGGCTTCTGCATTGATAGCCTCAAGACGCGCCTTGTACTCCAGCGCCCACTTTGCACCCAGTTCGTTGGGAGGATGCAGAACTCGAACAGCTGGCCCGACCACGGAGACGGCAAACTGGAGCAACTGGATTTGCAACTCTGGACGTCCCGCAGACGCGGCGTCCATCTCGTTCAACAGCCGCCTCACGGATCGGATGATGTGTTCCTGCAGGAACGGCTCAATGGTGCCCATTTGGAGCAGTGCCGGTCCCGGGCCCAATACTTCCAGTTGGTCAACCACACCCTGGATTGTCGCTGCAGTAACTAGGTGCATTGGGCCCTCAAATCATGGCTTCCACATCGCGAAATCAATGGCGGTCAAGATTGCTGCACCTATTCGCCGCTCGAGTAGACATGCGGCTCGGCGGGATGCAACGTGCCGTCGAATTGATCGCGAGAACGAGGCTAGCTGCACCTCGACATAGCTTGCCAGTGCGGGATTGCTGTTTTTGAGCTTGTCCAAGTACTCACCAACCCCGGACGACTTCACCAAGCGCTCAGACCGGCTGATACTACTTTTGAAGAAGCGTTCGCGAGGGTACATGCCGTCTGGTTTCCAGACTTCTGCATCAGCCTCAAACTCCGCAATCATCCGGCGGAGCTTGAACGCGTCCTCCGGGAGCAGTGCGAGAACGTCCGTCGAGCCATCCGGTTCGCCAAGGGTAACCAAGAGCAGATCCTGCCTTGCGTTGCCTTGCTCCTCACCGATCGCGCAGTGCAAGGGCGTGACCAGCCGAGCGGCAAGATTCGTAATATCGCCTATTTGTGGAGTTGACTGTTCGTCATCGCTTGGGGCCATGACGGCACCGTAGCACAGCCATCAAAATATTTCAAGATGAAATATTTCATTGTGAAAGTTTTGTACCTCGATTCTCTTTCATCTCTAATAAAGCCCCATGAAGAAGCGTGAGACGTTGACGGTGAATGTCCCTCCGATGGTGGCTAAGGCTTTCCGCGAGGTTGTGGCCCAGTATGGGGGAAAGGTGGGAGCATGTGTTGCCGGCGCAATGGCCCTTTTCATCCGTGCCACTCCTGAGGAGCGAAAGCAAGTGCTGCAGGATGTCTACACGGCCGAACTTGAAGGAAAGCTGGAACCATTCCTGCAACCGCCACAGAGTCGAGGAAGTGGCAAGAAATCTTGAGCGAGGGATGGCGAAGTAGTGGTTATCCTGTTCGGGCGCACGAGAGCATGGCCGAACAATCGCTTGGATTTGTGAGTGCGTTGCTCTGTCGGTAGCAGTTACTCGTGCCGAGGCCACGTCTTCGGGTGACCCTGAGCATCACTTGTGCAGCGACAAGGCAAGGGTTGGGGAGGACGAGATCGCAGAAGCCGATGATCCGCTGGCGTGCGCGTTCTTCCCCTCCTTACACTAAGGATTCCGAGCCGCGGCGTCGGTGCTCGTGGCGACGATCGTCCGGTTGCTCCGGAACAATCGCGACGTGAAGGCCGGTACGGGCATGATCGGACCCGGCCGTCTTTCGTGGCTACGCGATGCCTTTGACGGCCATGACGCCGTCCCCTACCCTGCCCGCACTATGCGTAAACCGGGGAAAAGGTCGCCGTTCCAACGCCGTTCGTTGCCTCAGGCGGGCGAGTCGCTGGGCCAGGAAGCGATCGATCTGTTCTTCGACCGGTTCTTCATCTACTTCGTATGTTCCCTGGCGCTCGTGGTCGTCGGCATCTGTGAGTTGATCGCGCGTTGGATCGGCGGTCCCATGTCGCCCTGGCACTGGATCATCGTGGGGTCGGTCATGGGCGTACTCGCGCTGTGGCGGGGCTATCGAATCAAGCCGCAACTGGAACGGATCCGCCTGGGTCGCCAGGGTGAACGCGAAGTCGGGCGAATGCTGGAACGCCTTCGCCGAGACGGCTACGACGTCTTTCACGACATCCCCGGCAATGGCTTCAACGTCGACCACGTGATCGTCGGCCGTGGTGGCGTCTTCGCGATCGAAACGAAGACGGTCTCCAAGCCGACCGACCACGACGCTCAAATCGTCTACGACGGCGAACGGGTGCTGATTGACGGCTTCACGCCCGACCGCGATCCAATCAAGCAGTCCAGGGCGGGCGCCGCCCACGTGGCAGATATCCTGAACCGCATGTCCGGCCGCAATGTCGAGGTGCGGTCTGTCGTCCTGTACCCCGGCTGGTACGTCGACAGCAGCAAGGTCCGCGGTGAGCCGCAAACGTGGGTTCTGAACGGCAAGGCCTTCCTAAACTGGGTCGGCAACGCACCGCCCCGGCTCGGCCCGGAGGACGTCGCGCTCTACGCGGACCGCCCGACCGTGCACCTTTCATCGGATTGACCTCGAGCCTGCCCGCGATGTGCCTTCGTTGACACGCAGAACACCCTTTCCGGCCCGACTACGACGTGGTCGATGCTGGGGCGCCTGTGATTGTAGCTATTTTGCGGCTAGCACAGGTCGTGGCTCGCAACGTGGGTTGTCGCATAGCACAGCATCGTCGACGTTGCTGAAGAGGGCATCGTCTGCAAATCGATTCGACAGGTTGGGAGTACCCAACCTTTACCACCCGCCGTCTGGAGAGCCTTTAGGCTGGCTTGGTGATCTTGACCAACTGACCGGTTAGAACCGACATCCGACCTAAGCAGTCATGTATCCGCGTCGCCAACGCGATGTAGTCCGAATCGACTGTACAGGTGATGATGCCCGCGTGCGCGGGCGACTTTTCGTGTTCCTTGTGAAAGTGCTTACGATTGAGCGTGACCACCGCACGAGCGTCTTTCGTCGCGTACCGGATAACCGCATCGTCCTGTATGCGCTGATTTGCTTGGCCTGCGTCTAATGACGTTAGAACGTCGTGTCCAAGCCGGCGTAATTCGTCCACAGCAGGCTGCGGAAAGTTTTCGTTGGAATAGAGTCGGGCCACGGTCGGTTAGTCCTCCCCAGTCTGAGCGGCAATAGCCTCGTCTATCTCGTCGCCGTGCTCACGGTAGTAATTCCACGCCGCGTCGAGATCGCCGATACTCAGTCCAGGGAAATCCCCAGTCAGCTGTTCATCGGTTCGTCCCAAAGATTTCAACTGTACAAGCGTCCAAACCGGGATGCGCGTATCGCGAATGCATGCATCGCCGCCAGCAACTCCCGGCGTCTTGTTGATGGGAGACGCAACCCGCTCGCGCACTGCTCGCTGCGTAGATCCGATTACCTCGTTTGCCCACGCGATCAACTGTTGGACGTCCTGCAATTTGGGATCATCCGCCCCATAGACTGCACGCGATCTGGTGGACTGTGCATCGAGAAGCCGTTGGAAGACTTGTTGGTCCAGCACGCCTCTACCGATGATTTCCTCATTGATCTGGGTCAGAACTCGCGCATCGTCCGGTATGACGTGAACTGCAAGTAGCATGGCATTCATCGCCTGCCACATGGCCTGTACGGAAACGGTCATCGCGTAATACGCATCCGCTTGACTCGGATTTGCGCCAATGCGCGCCTCGACATTTCGCGTCGTACGCTCGGCGCGCCAGAGTAGAAAATACGGATTAGTCGCAACCATAGGCTTTCAAAGGATTATAGCATCTTTGGAAATGTTTGCCTGCAATGGTCCAGTCTTCAACGCGTCCTTCTGGTTCATGATGATTCGATTGATTGCAACTCCATGTTGCAATGAAATGTCGGCTGTAAGCTTGCTAGTACGGCGAATTTCGCGGGCGTGGTCAAATGGGCCGTTGAGCACAATGAGGACATCTGCATCTGATCCAGGAGATGCCGTCCCACGAGCGCGGGACCCAAAAAGGACCACCTTGTCCAGCCTAGGCCGTTTTTTCGGATCATCAAGCGGACCAGGTTCGGGCGACTCTTTTCGGCCCGGATCATACAAGTCGCTGAGACCATCGCGATACTCCTGCATCGCCTTGGCAAGCTTCGGATCATCGACGACACGACCCTCTCGAGGCGTCCCGATTACCCCCGTTCGCCCAATTAGTCCATTCAGCGGTAACCCAGCACGTAAATGATTGAGTCTAAGAAAATTAGCTAGAACCTTTTGATCGACATCAGTTCGCCGCGCGCGTAGTGGATGCTCGAGCGACAGCGGTTGCCCCGCTCCCGTGTCCGTCCAAACCTCCGCCCAGTCCTCCGACCAGTCGCCCTCGGTGTCGACGGCGGCGTAGGCGGCGAGGACAGAGCGGTCGATCTGCTCATGGGCGAGTTTGAGCCAAGTGGGACGTTCGTTGTAGAGGTTCGTGAGCGTCCGCTTCTTCAACCGAGCATCCTTGGCGGCGGCGGCCATGATGGCGGACTGGCGGACGAGGGCGCGGGCCTCAGCGGGGACGTCGTCGAACGCGTCGGCCGCATCGATCTTCGCCGCCAACGGTTCGATCCACTCCGGCGGGTTCAACCACCGCTCCCGCTGCTCGTTCAAGGCCTTCGCCGCCGCCGCGACCCGCAGGTAAGCTGGGTGTTTCGTGTCCTCTTTGCCGGGGGACCAGGGGAGGGGGAAGGTTTCGAAGCAAGACGACGGCGTGTATCGAAAGCCGGATTCCTCTTCGCGCAACTGGGTTCCCATGCGCCGCGCCCAAGCCTCATGTAGGGAACTTTGTAAAATGCCGAACGCGTAATCGTCAGCCCGCGCGAAAGCGAATGTAGCGGAGTCGGGGAGCGTGGGATTCGCGAACCAGGCGAAAATGCGATGCTTCGAGACGCGCGTGGTGACAATGAACCGATCCAATGTCTGCGTCGCGTTGCGTAACGCCGGGCGAGGTTCTACATGAAGCCACCAGTTCTCGGCGTATGACGCCCGGCGATTGTTGATGCGCTCCGGCTTGACCGTTGTCTCAACGTACTTGAACGCGGACTCGTAACCAGTTGCGGCTTGAAGGTTCGGTTCGCATCCGTAATCGATAATGAACATCCCACGTCGACGGCCGTTTACGTCGCTACCGTTGATCCACGGCCTGACCACATCGAGCGTGGAAGCTCCATTCGAGTTAGGCTCGCTGAACAGGGAACGGGCCTCCGCCGGGGACAGGTCAAAACCTCCACCCTTGGTCGTTCCCATAAAACAAATGCCCTCATTCTCTGTGAGGCTTCGGATCCCCGTCGTCGAAACCCCAGTTGATAGGTCCGCATTGATTTCGCTGACAGGGATACCGTTCAGATTATGTGTGGTCTCGGTCCCATCATCGAAGCACACGATCGAGACGTGGACCATCGCCCCGTCAAGAGGCCATTCTTTGTCCTCCCACGCATTAAAGATGTCGCCGAACTCTTTTATTCGTTCCAAGACGGTTCGATTGTCACCACCGCGGATGCCTTGCGTTGCAAGAAGCCCTACACGAATCGTGTCGAATTCCTCTATGAGCCCGCGCGCCTTATCGAACCAATAGCAGCAGAGATCCGAAGTCTTGGGAAGGTCGTACGAACGGAAGAGAGCCCGTAGGTAGTCGTCAGTCAGCCCAAATCTCCGAAACATCTTCGAGCCGAGGAACGGCGGGTTCCCGACGATGAAATCAACGCGGGGCCATTGCGCCGGCACCGGTAGCTTCTTATTCGAAAGATCCAGGATCGCGTCTCGATGTTCGACCGTATCCAGCTTGTCGAGGATCGGGGTTTTCGGGTCTTCGATGCCGTGGACGTGGAGCCACTGCAGGTAGCCGATCCAGATGACGACTTGGGCCAGTTCAGCGGCGTAGAGGTTGATCTCGATGCCGTGCAGTTGCGAGGGGCGCACGCGGGGGATCGGGTCGACGTAGATGTCGCGGCGGGCGCAGAAGCGCACGACCTCGTCCTCCAAATCCAGCAACTGCTGCAGCGCGACGTAGAGGAAGTTCCCTGACCCGCAGGCGGGGTCGAGGATGCGCTGCTTCCTGAGGAACTGGCGGAACGACTCGACGGCGACCTTGATGGGGGCGGAGAGCACGTCGCGCCGCTTGCGGTCCTTTTCGGCATCGTGCTTGTCGATCGCGTCCTTCAGCTCGTCCTGCACCTGCTGCCATCGACGGCGCAGGGGGGCCATGATGACCGGTTCGATGACGAGCAGGATGTCGGCCTTGCTCGTGTAGTGCGCGCCGATCTGGGCGCGCTTGCGTGGGTCGAGGATGCGCTCGAAGAGCGTGCCGAAGATGCTCGGCTCCACGCCCGCCCAGTTCTGCCCGTCGCCGGCCACCCGGCGGAGGGCGACGAGGTCGCCGTGCTTCAGCGGCAGAGCGGGGGCGTCGTCGAACAGCCCGCCGTTGAAGTAGGGGATCTTGTCGAAGCCGAACTCGCCGCCCTTCCGCATCAGCTTAAACAACTGGTCGGCCAGCGGCTGGAACCGCTCGGGGTTCATGAGGCAGAGGTTGATGATCTTCGTGAACGCCTGATCGGGCAGCAGCTTCACGTCCTCGGCGAACAGGCAGAACATCACCTTCATCAGAAAGTGCGCCACCGGCGACCCGGCCGATTCCCACAGCTGAAGCGCGTCGGGCGGGTATCGTTCGATGAGCTTGTTGGCGAGATCGCCGAATTCCTCGGCGAGTTCCGTTGTTACGGTCTCGGTCGTCTTCTGCGTGCGGCGGAACGAGTCGGGGTCGGTGAAGACCCGCTTGAGCAGCCCGAGGTTGGCGGGGATCTGCTCGAGCTTCAGGACGATGCGCTGGGTCGGATATCCCGCGAAGTGCGTGCGGATCTCGGTAGTGCGGATGTCGCAGACGATGCTGATCGGTGGGTTGTCCAGGTCGTCGCGATACTGGTAGAGCTGGCGGTAGGCCTCTTCGAGCGACTTGTAGCGATCCTTACCCTTGTACTCCCACGCGAACCGGCCGCGCTTCCAGACGTCGACGAAACCGTGGTCGCCCTTAGACCCCTTCGACGCCGAGCCGACGACCTTCACGTGCTTTTCGAAGCAGTAATCGTCGCCGGTAGAATCGGCCCCGGCGGGAGTGGGTTCGTCGAGCAGGCGGCAGAGGTCGATGAAATGTTCGTGCGATGCCGCCCGCTCGGAGAGCTGCGCGTCGGTCCACTTCTGTACGAATTCATCCGGTGTGAGAGTGCCCGCCCGATGTGTCATGATCGAGCATTGTGACGGAACGGGCAAACGTTGCCAAGCATTGGGCACGCCAATGCGCCGCAGGCACGATGCGAGATGGACGGATTTCTTTCATCGGCGGCGTCACCCCAAATCCACGGGCGTAGACGTGCCATGTACTCCGCATAGATATTGTGGCGTCCGCACCGATCCATTAACCTCCGCCCATGCCCATACCTGAGGTGGTTTACGTCCCTAGCCGCTACCCGAAAGGGGTGTCGGCGGCCGCCGGACCCGTTCTCGTACTCACGAAGGACAATTGGGACGACCGCAGCTTCAAGTCGAGCTTCGGCGTCTATCTGCTCACTCCCGGCGGGCAGAAAGAGTTGGGCGGGATTCGACTTATTGCTGGGAAGGAGCAAACAACGAGCGATGTTCTAGATGGTGCACCGCCGGCAACGCCAGGAGGAAGGAGAATTGATCTCGGTAACCGGCCGTTTCTTTCCCTAGGTACCAGCCTTGAATACTACAAACGCCTGAACGAGTTGCTGCCAATCCAAGAGGATCGGGATGCCGTCCTGGCGGCGTTGCATGATGTCGTTTATCTGGAGCATCGCACTCCTCATTCCCCGGATCTTTCGCTCAGATCAGGCAACGCATTCCGGACGTCACTGTTGCGCGGAACCGAAGAATTGTCGGCCTACGGACAGGCTCGTCAGATTCTATTCAGCAGCGAGCTCGCGCCCGACCGGTTCAATTTCACTTTGACATACCGCGTCCCACAATTTGCTGCGGATCACGCTATCCAGTTCCGCTTCGACCCCGACCCGAGCGGACCACCAAACGTCAGCGTACTGATTGGCCCTAACGGTACTGGAAAGACGCGATCACTGTACGCGATCGTGGAGCGCTACCTCGCGGAGCCGCCAAGCGCTGCCGCACCTGCCCCAGCGAACTTTGCCCGCCTAGTAGCCGTCTCGTTTAGCCCATTTGAGCGGTTCCCGCTAAAGGCCGCGCCGGGCGTCGCTGCAGGGCCCGGCTTTACTGCCGACGCCCGCTACACCTACTGCGGATTCCGCGCCGGTCGGGACGCTTCGGGTGAGGAAGTTGCGTGGCGACACACTTCGGAGGCGCTGGCGAAGATCCTGCGGGACGACGTCCAGCAGGTCCCGTCGCACCGTCGCCCCAAGTTCGCATCGCTCGTAAGGGTTCTCGGGGAGGCTTTGAGAGCAGAAAAGGTGGGCGTGTTAGTGGAGCTGAAGCGCGACGCCGCGCTCCCGCCTTTTCTAGCGGCCCATACGATAGTGGATGCTGATGGAACCTTGTATTTCGATGTCGGCGGGTGAGGAAGCGGACCGTACTGCGACAATAAATGTGGTGGAGAGCGGCTCCATCCCGGGTCGCATAGCGTTCATGGCGGGAGGTTTGGTTCGTCACTTCAGCGCAGGTCAAGCGATGTTCCTGTTCATGGCCTTTGGCGTCATTGCCGGGGTCGAGCGGAACTCGCTGGTGCTGATCGACGAGCCGGAGCTGTACCTGCATCCGAATCTTGAGACCGCCTACTTGAGGATGTTGAACGCCCTGCTCCAAGTTTTCGAATCGTACGCTATTGTCGCAACTCATTCGGTGTTCGTCGCTCGTGAGGTTCCAGCACGCCTAGTACGAATATTCGCCGTGGGTGACGGAGCCCGGCCTGTCGTTGCGCCACCGCCCATCGAGACGTTCGGTGCCGACGTCACGGCCATAGCGGATCTCGTCTTTGGCAATCTGACTGCGCCGAAAGCCTTCGAGGGGTGGCTGCGTGGATTGATCGGCCACGACCCGGACTTCGATCGGCTTCGAGCGGAGTATGGCCGAACGCTTAATACCGAGAGCTTGACTTACCTCAGAAACGCCGTCGCTGAGGAGTTGGAGCAGCGACGGCAGCGGGATCGCGACAACGTGGAGCAGGCAGGCAACGATGCGCAAGCTTGACCGGCCAGGGGTTCGCGAGCCGGGCAGCCATGCCCGCATCCTCGCTCAGCGCCGTCCCACTTTGCGGGATCGGGCCTTCCTTGACGCGCTTGCGGAGCGGTTTCGTGAATATGAGGCGGCCGCCCCACAGCTCCGGCCGCTGCCACCCGCGTCGGCCACGGTGCAGGCGCGAGACGCCATGTTACACGGTCTGTACGAGAGTAAACCGAGCGCGCAGAGGAGGTGCGCAAAGCGGTCCGTGCGGTCTCTCCCGACGGCTGCCCCTATTGCGGGAAGCCTGGGCCGCCGCAGACGCTTGATCATGTCCTGCCCCGGGTGAATTTCCCGGAGTTCAGCCTTTTCGCACCGAATCTCATCCCATGCTGCGGCGACTGTAACCGCAATAAAGAGGAGTACACGTGGGATGGAACTGGCGTGAGATACTTCCTGCATCCGTACATCGACAACTTCTTGGGAGGCGAGTACGTCCGCGTCACCATTCGTCCCGATGCGGTTCTCGGGTTCGATGTACCCCTGTTTGAATTCGATTTCGATGGACCAGGGGTTGGGCAGGACGACCGCCGGACGTGCGAGTCACACTTCTCACGCCTCCGTGTAACCGAGGCGCTTCGCATTGAGTTCGCGCATTGGTTTCGCGCGCTCCGACGAACGTATGTGCGACGGATGGCGTCAGGGCACGTGGGGCCGCTAGACGTTCAGGCTGCCTTGGCGGAAGAAGAGTTCGTGGAACGGGGTCTTCGAGGTGTGAACTCGTGGCGGTGCTTGTTTCTGCGCGCGGTGATGAATGACGCTGGGGTGCTCGCATACTTGGTCGCGGCTCCAGCCGCCATGCAGGCAGGACTATGACACGAGGGTGAATATATCGTGCACCCTGCATTTAGTTACAAACGTTCCCCCGCGTCTCAGCCGTCGCCGGGGTGGCTCCTGGTCACTACTACCACACGAGGCTGCGCGGGGGCCCCCGCCTGATCGAGAAGGCGTGGCGTCTTCCACGATGTGCCCACCGACGACAAGGCGGAGGAGTACCTCGACTCTCGGATCGCCGCCGCCGTGATCGAGGACCAGAAGGCGTCACGTTCCAGATCTACGACGGGAAGATCTGGCGGCTGACCGGGAACCGGGGCAACTGTCGCGAGGCCTGGTCGATGGTCAAGCGGCGGAGCATAGTTAGACCTCTCCGACCGTTTAAGGCCAGTGCAGAGCGTCGGCCTCGCACATCTCTCTGGAAGTGGTCATGAGTGCGGCGGGTTCGGCCTCACACGGTTGCTACGGCGCGGCCGTGAAGATCAGCAGCGAGTGATAGATTGTCACCGGCCGTCCGACGGCCTTCCGCTCATGGATCGATACGAACACGTGTCGAGGACCATTGCCAAAGGTATGCGGCTTCCACCAGTCCGCGGCGTCCACCTCGTGCGCCACCGGGTCCGCCTCAATTGTCGCTTTGATCTCGCCCGCCCAGTAGGCCGCATCATCGTCCTGGACGTAACCGATCATTCCGGCCTCATCCTCGTCGCGGGCGTAAGTCCCGCAGAGGATGCAGCCCAGGCCCTCAGGTCCGAGATATTTCGAGACGGTGTAACCACGGGCCAACCGCTTGGCTTCGAACGAAAAGATCGTGCCCGGCCGCGGGCGCGACGCGCGCACCTTGATGTCAATTCGGTTGCGGTCCTTGCCAAACCGTTTGCCGTCATTCACCGGTGGATCGTCGTGCACGCTGAAATACTCCGCCCAGTCTGGGGCGACCGCGTCGTTGAGGAAGGACTCCATCGCCTCGACCAGCCGCCCGGTGATCGCGGGTTCGGGCGTGCCGGAATGTGCGGCGGCGTCGAGGCGGTTGTAGCCCTCCTGCAGCACTTGGTGAACGCGGGTGACAAACACCTGGCGAATCTCGGCCGCGTCCGCGGCGTCGACTTCGTCCTGGCCTCGAACGCTCGGGTCGATCACCGGCCTGCCCCCTGGTAAGCGAGCGTGCGCGAGATGACCTCCGCCGCGTCGAACATTGCCTGGCTCTCAGTCCAGTGGAAACGTTGCATTGGCTTGAACAGCAGCGTGTGCCGGCCCTCGAAAATCTGAAGGTTCCGGTCGAAATACACCCATTGCGCGTGCTTGCGGCGAAGCCGCTGCCTCGTCTTCTGAAGCTCGGCCGCCGTGTCGTCATCTGCGGCGTACAGCCTGATCTCGTTCGGCTGGTCGGCCTTCACGAGCGTCAGCTGGATCATGCCGGTGTGGGCATCGAAAATGATGTCCACGTCGTACCGCTTGGGAAGTTCGTCGCCGATGAACCCGTCCAGCTCGGCCTTCAGCCGTTTGGCGTAACGCTTCAAATGGACAGAGGTCGGCGGCTCCACGGCAGGACGGCCGAGCTTACCGTCATCGAGTTGGAGCCGGATCTGAACCAGGTCCTCGACCAGAGCCCGTTCACGGGTGCGGAAGCCGAGGACGTCACCGACAAGTCGGTTCAACTCTTCAAGCAGCCGCTCCAGGTCCTCCGGCGGCTGCTGCTGCTGCTGCGCCATCACCGCCGTGTCGAAGAGCGTCGGATCGCCGCCCGCATCGCGCGCCATCTGCCGTGCCGAGGCGCGGGCCAGCCGGTCATGCAGGGCCGCCCAGCCCTCCAGCGCCGTCCGAGAGAGTTCCGCGATAGGTGTTGGCATCCCGCGGAGCGAGTCCAAGCTCGCTCGAGGCCGCTTCACGCCCAGCTCCGATGATGTCAGGAACTGTTGATAGACGGCGAAGTCGGAATTGAGATAGAGCGCCACCGCCTTCAGCAGCAGCTCGTCATCGCCGGGGCTTGTGATTCCCACCTGACGCGGCGGCACTATCAAATAGTCGGCCGTGTACACCGCGAAGTTCCGCGCCGCACTGACGATCACGTGCGGCGGCCCGCAAACGGTCAGACCCCTGCGGCCGCCCCGCAGCCGCAGGTAAAAATCGGTGTTCTCTTGCAGGGCATGCGGCGGGAACACGAAGATTCGCCGCAGACGCGCCAGCGCGTCGGTGTCGAGCACCTGCCGGCCGACCACCTCCTCGCATCGTTCGCGACCTGGCCCCGAGTGCGGCCGGAGTTGCGGGCCCTCGGCCAGGACAAGGCGCCCGTCGCGCTCCAGATCACGGAAGGTGCCGTACCGGGCCGCGACACGCTCCAGCAGGCGCCGGTCGAGGTGGCTTCCCCAACTCGCCAGCTTCCACGGCAGGGCGCTGCCGGTGAGCACCTCCGCCAGCGGCACGTCCCGGATCTCGCTCGCATTTAACGCCAGTGCCCACGTTTCGTTCCGCTTATTCTCGACGACGGGACGCGTCGGTTCCTGATTGGCCACAAGCGGCGAGTAGGTGCTCACATGCTCGACATCTGCCACCTCTAGCGGCTTCTCTCTCTTTGAGTAGAACAAGGCCGCGGCGGGGACGCGGGAACGGCCCGCGAACAGCACTTCAGCCAGATTCGAAAAGTTTGCGACGGAACTGACACGAAACTTGCGGAAGAAACTGCGCCGGAAATCGGCGGAGAACTCATCGAACAGCGTCGATGCCGGCAGCAGCAGTCCTGCGTGTCCGTCCTCGGCAAGGAACCGCCCGACCTCCCAAGTAAAGGCCTGCGCGACTTGGTTGGAACCCACGGGCGTGCCGCGTTGTCCCTGCCCTCGCAGCCACGCCCCGACCGGCTCATCGTCCGCACTGAGATTGTCCACGTTGAGCCGCTTCCAAGGCGGATTGCCGACAACCCAGTCGAACCGCCGCCGCCCCAACAATTCCCAGCAGCTCCGGTCCGACGAGAAGAAGTTCTCCTCGATGATGTTCTCGCCGCGCAGCGAAGGCAGCTTGAACCGTGTCCCGTCCTCAAGATCGGGCGGGTCGCAGTAATCGAGCAGAGTCATCACGAGCGACAGTTCGGTCACGCTGCACGCGTCGGGATCGCGGTCCACGCCGAAGATGCTCCGCTGCATTAGCTCGCGGAGCTGCACCGGACGGGGCTGCGTTCCGGTCGCAGGATATTCCTTCTCAATCAGCCGACGATAGCACTGGACAAGAAAGGCGCCCGAGCCGCACGAGGGGTCTAGCACCTTCACCCCACGATCCAGGGGCCTGCGATCTTCCATTTCGGCGAGCATGAAGTTCACGACCGGGATCGGCGTGTAGTAGGCACCCGCCTCGCGGCCCCGGGACCGTTCACCTGCCAATGGGGCATGCAGGAACTGCTCATACACGACCGACAGCGTCTCGATCGGAATGTACGAGAAGTCGTAGGCCTGAAAGTCTAGATGCAGCTGCCAGTCGTCGCCATCGGCCGGCTCATCCCCGGCGAAGGTCGCAGCGACGTGGGCTACGTGGTCGTCGCTAGGCGAGTCGGGGCGGCCGAATGAGAGCGGAAACACGCCGCCATTCAGCCACTCGTCCAAACGGTCCGTCACGGCCTGCAGGCCCGCAGAGGTTGCCTCACGGCCGAACACGGCCCGCTCCCGGATGCCCCACGCCTCCAGCTTGCGTTCGGAGAGAATCTTCCGGTGCCGAAGGTAATAAAGATAGACGTACTTGCCGATCAGGGCATGCGACACCTCGGACTTCAGCCCGCGTTTCTGAAGCCACCGGTCGAGGGTCCGTAGGTTCCCGAGCAGACGCCAGTCCACCCGCGATTCCGGCCGCACCTCGCGCCCCCAGCGACGCCACAGCATGCCATCATCGATCGCGTCAGCGTGGAAGCCAGACTGCGCCAAGTCCGAGGCGGAGTTGAATTCCCGAAGCAAGTTCTTCGCTTGCCGATCGGGACGGCGGTCATAGTCAAAGCCGGAATAGAGCCGGTAGCCTCTCGGGGTCTCCACAATCACAAACGGCACGACGTCCTGGTTCCAAACCAGCCGGTGCGCCCGGTCGGCCTGCGCCTCGGACGCAACTCGGCATAGGTAAATCGCCGGGATCGAGGGCGTGTTGGCCGTAGCCTTGGCGGGCCGCAGGGTGTAGACGCCCAGGAGCCCGGGCTCGGCTTTCGCACGCCTGAAGACGTGCCCATAGGCGGGCGCAGTTTCGAGGGCGGAATCGCCCGCGCGCAGAAAGTGCGGAGAGCGCTCGAAGCCGAGTTGCTGGAGGAGGTCTGGTCGGGCCATTGCGGCTGCTCTCCATCAGGCGACCGCGCCGCTCGCCCCGCGGGCGTGCCGCTGCCGGCGTTCCCGGTAGTCGAGCAGCGAGGCGATGGCTTCTTTTGCAGCTTGGACGGCTTCGACCGGGCTAGGCGCGCGCTGCAGGACACCCGGCAGATCCCTGCATTCGGCGACGTAACCGCCTTCCTCAGCGTCGGCGCTCACCAGCAGCCGGAAGGGCTGCCGGTTCACCTTCACCGTCTCGCACCACTCCTGAGGCAGCGACTCCACCTTGCGGCTGGCTTCAGTGATCAGCAGCCCGAGCGGAACGCTCCAGACCCACTGCTTCATTACTATGTTCATGACCTGCTGCTCGTCGGTAAGCAGATAGACGTCCTTTCCGTCCGTGATCAGCGTCAGCCGCGACAGTGTCTCCGAGGGGGTCGAGTCCGGGTAGTTCGCCTTCAGGTACCGGATTGCGGTGCGAATCTGCTGAAGGGGACATTTCCGCTCCCGCAGCTTGCAGACCGTTAGGATCGCGACCACGTCCTGGAACGTGTAAAGACGGCGCGACCCTTTCCCCTGCGCGTCCTGCCCCGAGGGCGGCAGCAGCTTCGTGCGCGCCCAGTAATCGAGCATGCGCAGGCTTGCCCCGGTCAGACTCGACACCGTCGCCGTCGTCAACTGCTGCGAGACCATCATCTGCTCCCTCCGTAAGATACGGCGCTCCGATACTACCTTTAGGGAGGTCCGGCCTCAAGTTGAAAAACACCAGTGTAGTTCATCCTAGATCGAGTAAAACAAGCTACTGCGCCACACGGGCCCATGACAGACCCATGTCCGGACAAATTTCTGAGAGTAGGGGCTCAGGTTGTCCGCGGCCAGGCTTAAGCTGGCACCATCTGTGGGCTGCGAATCCGGAGGTCAGGCTTTGGTGAAGTCCAGTGACAAGAAAAAGGACGACGAGCGGAAAAAAGAAATGAGATCAGGATCAAAGTGGTGGCGAGCCGTGGCTTGCCTCCGAGGGGCAGCCGATCTGCACCTTAAACACCCAGTGCCTGAGTCGAAGAATATAGGTTCTTCATGAGTGAACGGCTCGCGTACCAACAAAGGACCGTGTATTTTTTGCACCAGTAGTTTGGATCTCTAAACTGACACCTCTTGTGAATCGCACGTACAAGAGGACATCCCGCTGATCGGTTTGCTTGGGCGGTCGTCCATAACGGGTCGCGATATAGAGAACAGCCCGACCAGCGAGAGTATCGGCATGTGGGGAACGGGCAGACGGATGACACATCGAGCGCATCGTCCATAGACGGGGAGTTATGAAAGTCGATCACATTCCTTGCGGCCCGTACGCGAACGAGAGTGAACGAGCAGCACTTGAAAATCTTCTCAAGAGAATGCGGGCGCACCAAGCCGTGGAGCGGTGGGTGCTCCTAACCAACGTGCTCTATTCGGTTGACGAACGAGCCATGCCCTCGGAGATCGACATCGTCGCCGTCGGCACCCCGGGCTTGTTCGTCATCGAGACGAAGCACTGGGACCGCGCGTTCCTTAACGAGCGCAAAGATGTCGTGCAACGGGAAGCCGAGAAGCTGCAC
This sequence comes from Tepidisphaeraceae bacterium, assembly GCA_035998445.1. NCBI lineage: Bacteria > Pseudomonadati > Planctomycetota > Phycisphaerae > Tepidisphaerales > Tepidisphaeraceae > Tepidisphaeraceae bacterium. The sequence goes on from DASYHQ010000052.1 coordinate 65,274, forward strand.
TCGAAGGTGCAGAAGATCATCACCGCCGTGCGAAGGATCGACCCCGACTACGGGTTCCTCGGCGGGACATTCCTACTAACGAAGGAGAGGGAAGCCCTCGGCGGCAAGCGGCGGCCGATGGTCGCCCAGAGCACGTTCTTCGTCCAGTCCGAATGGCAGCAGATGCTGAACGTCGGCGGGCCGGCGATGATCGCCGACGTGACGATCGATCAGTTCGTGAAGGCGATAGAGCCGCGGACTAAGGCCGCGCTTACGGGTGAAGTCAGCCGACTGGCCGGCGTCGCCGAGATGGTGCTACTCACGCCGAAGGACGATCGCTTTCACCGTGTCTACCGCGGCCGCGACGCATCTCGACGGAAGCCCGTGTTCGTACACCTGTACGACCTCTCGGCCCACGACGGCGAGAACGCAGAACGGATCGCACGGCGCGAGTCGGAACTGCTCCAGCAATTCCAAGTGTCGCCGTATGTGCCACGGGTCATGGACACCTTCCGCGAGGTGCCCGAGTACCCGGGCGAGCTGTACTACTTCACGATGGCCGACCCGAGCGCGCCCTCTCTGTCAGAGCGGGCGAAGGACGAGACGTGGACGACGGCGCAGCGGACGAAGTTCGCGGCCGAGAGCTTCCGGGCGTTGGCTGAGCTGCTGCAGCTCGGGCTCGTCCACCGCAACATTAGCCCGCAGACACTCCTCGTGCAGGGGGACGGCCGGCCGCTCCTGACCGGGCTGCACCTAGCAAAGGTCCCGGACAGCGTCACCGTGTCTCCGACAGCGAGCCCTAGCACCGATCCGTTCCGAGCGCCGGAACTCCGAAGCAGCTCGCTCGCGCTCGCGGACCGCCGGTCTGACGTCTTTTCGCTCGCCGCCTCGCTGGCAACGGTCTTGCGGTCGGCAGCCGACCCGATAGGCAATGCGGCCAACGACGTCCTCGGCCGGGCGATGGCCGATGACCCAGCTGCGCGTCCAACGGCGGCGGATGCGCAGCGCGAGCTGGCCTTGGCAGCCGGCGAGCGGGTTGAGGTCCCCGTTCCGCCTGCCCGTTTCTGGAGCGAAGGCCAGATCGTCGGGTTCGCCGGCCAAGACTACCGGATCGAATCCAAACTCGGTTCCGGCGGCTTCGGCACGACGTTCAGGGTTGTCGAGGTCGACCGCCGGAACAACGAGGACTTCGGGTCGTTCGTTGCAAAGGTGATCTATGAGGGCGACCCTGCAGCCTGCGCGCTGCGCGCCTATAAACGGGTCAAGCCGCTCAGTGACCACCCGTCACTGGCGCTGGTCTTCGCGACCGCGGCCGAATGGGAAGCCGACCGATTCGTCGCGGTGATGAAGTGGATCGAGGGGCAGCACCTTGGGGAGTGGGCGGGCTACGTCGATCCGTACGCCGAGGAACACCAGATGGGGGCTGAGGCCATGGTGCTCGGTTGGTGTGACGTTTTGTGCGACGGGCTCGCTCGATTGCACCAGGTCGGGCTGGTGCACGGTGACGTATCGCCGAAGAACATCCTTCTAAATAAGGGGCGGGTGGTTCTAACGGACTACGACACGGTGTGCCGCGAAGGGGAGGCGCGGTGGACAGCAGGGACGCCGTCGTTCGTCCCTCCCGGCGTTCAAGTCGGCAGCCCCGCCCGACCGTCGGACGACCTTTTCTCACTGGCGGCGTCGCTCTTCCGCGTCACGTTCGACCGGTCCGCTTTTGAGCATGCGGGGGCAAACCTCCCAGAGCGAGGCGCGTGTTGGGCCGGCATCGACCGGGAGGCCTGGGCGACGTTCGCGGATTTTGTCGACAAGGCGACCGCGCCCGCGGCCGAACAACGCTTCGCAAACGCGATGGCGGCACGGGCATGGCTGCGGGACCGTCTTACGCCGGTTATTGGCGTGCCGGCTTTGATTGGCTCAGCAACGCTCGAACAAGCCTTGCCCACGCCCGACGCCACCGCGATCGCCACCGACGGTAACGGCGGCACACCGAGCGGCGGCGCGAACTTGGGCTCGAGGGAGTCAACCGGGCTACCGCCGCGCCCGCCGGTCGACATGACCGTACTGCGGCCCAACGAGGTCCCCTGGCTCAAGCAGTTGCTCCAGACATACCCAGGGGGCCGCTACGGAAACGTCGAGACGCGGGGGCTCGACTCGGATTTCGCCGCACAGACGTATGTCGAGACGCCGCTCGACGCTGTGTTGTTGGAGGAGATCCATGCACGGCAGGCCCGTCTTGTGGTGCTGTGCGGCAACGCGGGCGACGGCAAGACCGCCATGCTACAGCACATCCTTAATCGGCTCGGGCTCGGCCATGAGCCCAGTTCACAGCGGCTAAGGGACGGGGTACTAGCGGATGGACTGCGGGTAAGGGCGAACCTCGATGGGTCGGCAGCGTACGACGGGCGGAACGCAGACGAATTGCTGGACGAGCTGTTCGAGCCGTTCCAGTCCGGCCCTCCATCCGACGACGTGTGCCACCTTCTGGCAGTGAACGACGGCCGACTGCTGGAGTGGCTGGAGAGCTACGAAGGGCGTCGCGGAAACCGAGAGACCTGGCTGACAGGGCGACTGAGGGCCGTATTGGAGAAGGAAGGGGTGGACGAGGCGGACGGTCTCCGGTTCATCGATCTCAATGTGCGTTCGCTCGTCGGCGGCTCAGACGGCAACGGAGTGTCGCACGCGTTCCTTGACCGGCTGCTCGACAAGATGCTGGGCGGCGGCGCGGCGGACCAATTGTGGTCGCCGTGCACCACCTGCAGTGCTAAATTTCACTGCCCCGTCAAACAGTCGGTGGACCGGTTGACCGGTCGGGAGGGGTTCGCTCACGACCTTGTGCGGCGGCGTACCTACGCTGCGCTACAAGCGGTCCACCAGCGGGGCGAAGTCCATATTACCGCACGCGAGCTGCGGGGCACGCTCAGCTACATCTTCTTCGGGACCCATTACTGTACGGAGATCCACGACAACCCGGACCTCCCGCACTACCCGGATATGGCGTTCTGGCCGCTGTCGCCGCGTCGCCAGGGCGGCGTGCTCCGTGACCTCTCGCTTCTCGACCCGGCGCTCGAAGCTCAACCGCAGATCGACCGACAACTGAAGCTGGAGACATTGGCACGGTCGTCCGGACGGCAGCCGTCGACCCAGGAGCTAGCATCCGCGCGCCGCCGCGCTTACTTCGAGTGGACGGACGGGCGTGTCGCCCAAGTAACGAATGACCTACGTTCGCTCGGACTACATAACGGCCGGTATCTCTCGACCTTCCGCGATGTAGCGTTCATGACTCCGGAACAGCGGGCAGCACTCTGCCGCGATCTGTGCGCGGGTATCTCCCGCCTTGAGGACCTGCCGCCGTTGGTGCTTCGACGCACTGGGCGAGTCCCCTTGAAGGTCTCTCCCCGCACGCCGGTCGAGAGCGCGTTCTGGGTGGAAAAGCCCCTCGACCGTTTCGAGCTACTGACCGAGCCTTTTGTGCACACGAAGGGGTTAGAAACGCTACACCGGCACCTCCGCCTGATCTATCACTATGCGGGTACCGATGGTCGGACCGAGGTGCTTCTGCTCAACAGCGACCTGTTCCACCTGCTAATGGAACTCCGGGACGGCTACCAGATTGCGGACGCGAGAAGCGACGACACGTTCGCGAACCTGTCGATCTTTACGCAACGGATCGCACAGGAGGATGAGCGTTCAATAAATGTTTGGACGCCGATTGAAGAAGACCGGGTGTACGAGGTGCGGCCCGCGCACCACAATGATGTACAGCGACTAGAATTGGTCCCAGAGCCACGGGAGAAGCAAGCAAATGCCTAAGGTCTCGGACGAACGGGAGGCGGTACAGGACACGCTCACGCCGGCGATGACGGCTGAAGTCTGGACGGCAAATTACGGGTTCGCTTTGCCTTTCACGCTTCAAGATTTCAGGATCGGGGCTGTGCTTCCAGCGATGCTCTATATGGCGCGATGGGGACACCGCCGCGGGCGTGGCGGTTTCGCGGAGACATTCCGGCGTGCCCAGGGGGAAAGGCCCACAATCGATGATGTCGCCCACAAATTGGTCGGGGACGAACAATACTTCGCCGGCTTCACGTCCGATTCCGCTCGGGCCATTCTGGGCGACCTCCTGCTGGCATTCTGCTTGGAAAATTCGAAGCACAAGTTGGGGCGTCGCGAGCAGGTGCAGCGAGTGTTCCCCACGCACTACTTTGCATCATGGATTGATCTGCCAGACAGCATTGCCAACCTCCGCAATGTGCCGGAGATGCTAACGTCGCTGCTGGCGAATCAGAAAAACGGGACCCAGATCACGATCGGTGATAACGGCAAGACACGGTTTCCAGTCGGCGTCGGGCTGGAGAAGAACTTGCTGCTAGACCTGTTGGGCAAGGGGCTCATTCTTGATGGATTAGCGTCCAATCTCACCGCCGATCGCTTCGACGAATCGGCCTTTGTCGGCGTCGATCAGCTGCTCACCATCCGAGCCGCGCTGGCATGCAAGGGAGCTCCAGAAAAGCTTCGCGCAGGCGCCCGCAGCAGCGGGCCCGAAATCCCCAATCAGCACCCGCTCGCACGACGCGCGGCCGACGAATTGCGCGATGGCCTCCGGCTTTTTATCTCCGGCTACGGTCGCTCAGTACCGCGACGGTCGCTGTTACCCATGCTCGAGGTCAGCATGGGAATCGGTCTAACAAACCTGATGCTTTCAACTCTCGGCCTGCTGGAAACTTGGCAGCGCACGGGTCGTGTGCCCGGCCGTGACGAACAGCAAGCCTGGCCATTGTTTGTCGACTGCTCAAACTCGGCCGACCCCGACCTGAGGCGCGTGTCGGAGACGTCGACCGAGGAGTGTTTCCGGCATGTGGCAAACATGCCGGTGATCCTCATGTGCTTACGCATCCTAGGTTACCGTGCCCGGTTTGATCGGCATTTGAAGCAAGTAACGCCCGAGCCACGACCGGACGCTACCGAGTGGGTAAACTTGCTCGGCGAGATAGTACACGACCGCCATGCGAGGTCTGAATCCGTCCTCAATGACCTCTCCGAAAAGTGCGATGTGCTAGCAGAGAAGTTGGACGAGAAGGGCATCGGACAAGTGGCATCCGACGTCCTGCGAAGCACTGCGCAGCCGAATCCAGCTTGGCGGCTTGCGGAGGCGCTGACGCTGTTGATGGGAGATAAGCTGCAACGTCAGCAACTGCGTACGGCTCTGGATAGCTGTTTGATGCTCAACGAGGAGCACGGCATCGCCCGATCCCGCCGCGTGGCCGCCCGCTCGGCCGGGTCCAGCCGTCGGACTGAGGAAGTGCACTCAATCGTCTTGTCGAACACTGCGTTGGATTACCTCGTCCACCGACACCTGTGCAAATCCGTGGCAGGCGGCTCCGTCAAGGTACGGCAGGTGTCGCTTTCAGACTTTGTGGCGGTCCTGCGGGACCGGTACGGATTCCACATTGACGTCGCCCCGCCGGGCATGAGCATATCGCAAGAGCTATTGCTGCGCAACCGCCAGATCCTGGAGCGGAGGCTACGCGACCTCGGCGTCCTGGTCGGGGTAAACGACGCCGAATCCATGAAACGACTTAAACCGCGATTCCAGCCCGCGGGGGGTGACCATGAGTGAACAACGTGCCGACGACATCATTCTCGAAGCCCACGCAAAGTTCATGGCGGAGGCGTTCGCCAGGCTGTTGGGGGACCCCACTCGGGGGACCGTAACGTTCGTACGCTGCCTCAGCCGAGAGGTCATAGAGGGGCTCTGTGGCACCCCAGCGTTTCAGGTCGCCGGGTGGGACATCCGAGCAGTCGTGGAAAGCGCTGACCCTGCGAGGCGGTACATCACGGCCGACTTGGCCGTCGAACTGCGGGAGGATAAGGGGGACGTGCCACTCCTCCTCCTGGTCGACCCGTCCGCGGCAGGGGCGGGGATGGACGGCATCTACAACGCGAGCCGCGAGATCAAGGAGGCCGAGCTCTTCGACGAGGCCGGGAAGGTCGCCGCCAAGTCGATCAAACACGGCTGGACGAGCTTCGCCCGGACCGCGGTCCGCTACGCCAGTCGCCTCGGGGGGCGTCGCGGGGTATCCCCGTGGCGTGAGTTTGATTTCCTCACCCGCTGCGCCCTCAGTACCGCCGACATCGGCCAGTCACTTGCCCGCCTCGGTCTTTGGCCGATCAAACTGGGCAACAAGCCGAATCAGGACGACCTTGGGCTCTCCGCGGTGATGGTCGAGAAGCTGCTTCTAGGAGGCCCCGGAGGCCGGTCGCCACAAGCCCGGATTGATGCGTTGATGTTGGACGACCTGAGCCCCCAGACTCGCGCCACCCTGGAGCGATTCGTCCGCGACGCCGCATCGAGACCGCTAGACGACGCGGTGCGGGAATTGGAGGGGCACGCCGAGCTATGGTTGAACGAGGTCCGACTCGCGACCGCAGGCGGCCGACTACAGGCCATCCAGTGGGTGACCTGGCGCGGCAAGAACGGTTCGGTTGGGAAGTGGTGTGGCCTGATCGACCACGGTGAGGGTCTGCCTCACTTTGTGATGGACCCCGACGCAGCTACCGCGAAGCAGCTGTCCCGGCTGGAGATCCGGTGGAACACGCAGCCGGTGGAACTGGGGCGATCGACAGTCGAGTATCGCGTCACCGTTCTGGCCGGCGAAGACGAGCTAGCTGAGAAGACCGTTAGCCATGCGGAGCGGAGCCCGCAGCGGATCGTGTTCACGAACGAGGATTTCAACGACCTCGATGAGGACGCGCGGTTCGAGGCTCGCGTGCGGATCACCGCAGTCGGCGCGGAAGGCGTAGAGCCGGCCGAGTCGGACGAGTTCCTGCTCTACTTCGGCCAAGAAGTGCCGTCAAAGGGCATTACCGCCGGTGCCGGAAAGCCCGTCCGCGCGGCAGTCGAGGGCGCGATAACGCTACTCGATGCGGCCGCGTTCGATGATGCCTGCTCGAAAGAGCCCGCCGAACTCTTCTCAGAAGACAAGAAGGGTTATGTCCTGTACCGGCCCCAGCCCGGGCGTGGCGGCTTCAAGGTGCCCCGACCGCCATTGCTGAAGGCGGTGGAGGAGTCGTGGGCGTTGAACCCTGAGTCGGTCGGGCGTTGGGTGGTTCGCGTGCGGGCGGACGGATCTCCCGTGGGCGGTCCGACCTTCGTCGAACTGGAGCCCGCGTTCTGTCCAGAAGACCTCTTCGACCGCCTGAGAAAGGCCTCGAAGCGGTTCTGCGACGACGTAATGCGAGGTCCCGGGGCGGTGGCCAAGGTGTACTGCGGCCAGGTGGCGGCGACCGAGGAGTACGTTAACGCGTGGTCGGCCGCGCTCGACAAGGCGCGGCCGGAGGCGTCGCTCTCGCACACGGTGGAGGTGCAGTCCCTCTCCGGCCGCACCATCGGCCTAGTGGTCCTCCCGACGCACCCGCTCCGCGTGTCCTGGCACATGGCCTACGACCAGCTCGCCAGGCACGCCCGGTACGAATCTAACACGCCTGCGGCCGACGTACGCGACGTCCTCGCGACGCTGGACTCCGCCCACTTTCCATCGCTGCTTCCAGGGCTTGCGCCGGGGTACAGCTTCGTGTTCGGCGATACGCTCGGCTTCCACGCGGTGGCGATGGTGCGCGACGACGACAACGAGCCGAAGGCGGCGATCTCGCAGATTGCGGCGTGCCTGGCCAAGGACCAGCCGGAGCTTGCGCCTTCGGTCGGGGCGCAGGCGGCAGAAGTGCTAGCGCGGGAGGTCCGTAAATACGTCGACCACCACAGCATCCGCCGACTCCTGCACGTCCACGCCCTGCGGCCGGGAGATGGGATGACCTTGGGGCGGGCGCTGGGGAAGGTAGCCGAGCCAGGCGGCCTCGTCGACGACAGCGATGCTGCTGCCGCCGACGTTCGGCAGCTCGGGTTCGTAGTGGAGCTCTTTACTGCCGAGGTCGAGCGCGGCCAGACCGGCAGATTCTTCACCGAGGTCGTGGAGCGCCGCCGGAGCGGTGCGGGCGGTCTGGATCCGCGCGACCGGTGGATGCTCGAGAGTATGGTCTGCGAGGGCGGGATCAGCTTGCCTCGCCTACGGTGGGCCAAACGCGAGCAGGCGCTGCCCGACCGGGCGGCACACCTCGCGGTCGCATTCGACACGTTCGAGTCCCGCGTCGAGGCCATTGTCCTCGAAGGCCAAGCCCCCCGGCCCGCACAGGCCTATGGCCTCGTCGCGCAGCCGGAGCGACGGTGGACCTTCACCCCAACGCCGACGTGGGTCTCGTTCCAGCCGCCGCTCATCGACGGCGAGAAGCACCCCGCTGGGAAAGTGCTCACCGACCGCATGCTGCGACTCCAACGGGTCGTCCTGCAGGCCGTCGCCGCCCACCGAGGGGGCGACGCCGGCGCGTGGCCGGCGCTCGTCACGAGACTATCGCCAGAGCGCCGGGCTGCGCTGACCCGCCTGCACCACCTGAGCGATTGGGTCGTCACTGTCGACCGTAACGCGGGCGTCGAGTACTTCGACTCGCCGCACGAGGCGGGAGCGGTCTACGACACCTACGTGATCGACTGCGTTCCAGAGCGGGACGACCTGGGCAACCTACAGCTTATCACGTCCACCGTGCGGGTCGACGAGGTACAGGACCTGCTTAACGAGACACTCGGCCAAATGGGCCTGAGCAGCAACCCGAGCAACTGCCGGTTTCTACTCTCCCAGTTAAAAGCCCTGAGCGGTCGGCTTGCGATCCGCCTGACAAATCGTAACGCGGCAGCCGGCGAACTCGTCGCCCTTGCCGCCGTTTACGCAAACTGCCTTCGGGCCGAGCCCGGGTCCGACGACTGGCTAGGGGTCCAGCAGGGGTTCTTCGTGCCGCTCGACGACGTCCGCGACCTGCACCCGGTGGCCGCCCGGCGCAATGGCCAGGGGGACGACCAGGACGTGAACTACCGCGCTGACCTGCTATTCGTGACGGCCGCGGGGCGCGGGGGACTGCGGCTGTGCTTCGTGGAGGTCAAGTATCGGCGACACCTCGGCGACGCCGGGGATCCAGGCCTCGTCCGCGACGTCGTCGCGCAGGCGACGGGCACGGCCCGCCGGTGGCAGGACTGGTACTTCGACCCCAGCCTGCCCGAGCTTACGCAGAACCTCAGGCGGGGCCGGCTGGCGCGGGCGATACGCTTCTATGCCGACAAAGCGAGGCGTCACGACCTGTCGGACGAGGCCCACCAGCGGCTCGTCGCGGAGATCGACAAGATGGTCCGCACTGGTTCAGGTTACGCGATCGCGGCCCAGCCCCTGCCAAACCGGGGCTACATCTTCTGCCCCGAATTCGCGAGTGACGTTCCAAAAGAACTGCCCGTCGGCGACGGGGCACAGTGCAGGGTCTTTGTCTTTGGCCCGAACGTGCTACCGGAGTTGGCGGGCGGCACCCGGGAGCCCGCGCGCCCTCAGACCCGGCCGACAGACGGCCCCGCCACGGTGATCGAATGCGCCAAAGTCGTGCTCGAATCGAGCGTGAGTGCCAAGGAACCGTCGGCACCCGAGTCGCAGGGTGCGGGCGTTTTGCCGCCACCCGCGGGCGAATTACCCGCCGTGCACCCGACACCAGCGGCTATCGTACAGCCCAAGGGCGATGACCCCACGCCTGCGGCGCTCGAGGTCGTACTGGGGGACCGGCTGCCAGCCGGCGATCCCGTCGTCTGGCCCGTCAGCATCCGATCGAACCCGCACCTAATGGTGGTCGGGCTGCCGGGCATGGGCAAGACGACGTGCCTCGTCAACATCTGTCGCCAGTTCGCCGCGGCTGGTGTGACGCCCGTCGTGTTCAGCTACCACCAAGATCTGGACGAGAAGCTCGCCGAGTCGCTGGACGGCGTCCGGTTCCTCGACCACGGGACGCTCGGGTTTAATCCGCTAAGGGTAGGCGACGCGCGGCCGACCGCGTACGTCGACAACGCGGGGATGATGCGGGACATCTTCTCTGCGATCTTCCCCGAAATGGGGGACATCCAGACGGGTAAGCTTCGGACGGCGATCAAGGAGAGCTACGAGGCACTAGGCTGGGGACCGGGGGGGCCTGGCAGCGCCACGCCGAGCTTCCGAGACTTTTACCTGCGCCTCAAGTCAGAGGAGAAGCCGGACCGAGGCCTGCTCGCCAGGCTGGGGGAACTCGACGACTACGGCGTCTTCTCCGGCACCGGGGACGGGCGGCGGCTGCTGGACGACGTCGCGCCGGCTGTCGTGCAGATCCACGCGAACCAGAACGAGCTGATCCAACGGGCGTTCGCGTCGCTGATCCTATACGGTATCTACAAGGATATGTTCCGGCGGGGGCCTCAGGGTCGCCTCACGCACGCGGTGATCTTCGACGAGGCGCACCGGGCGAGCAAGCTTCGGCTCCTCCCGACCATGGCAAAGGAGTGCCGGAAGTACGGCATATCGCTGGTTCTTGCCAGCCAAGAGGCCCGCGACTTCGACGACTCGCTTTACAGCGCGGTAGCGAATTACCTGTCCCTCCGGGTGACCGAGAACGACGCGAAAACCATCGCTAGGCACTGCGTAGAAGCCGAGCTCAAGAGCCACACGGCCGATCGACTGAAGGCCCTATCGAAATACGAAGCGTTGTTCTTCGCGGAGGGGAAGAAGCGTCCCGTGTGTGTGGCGCTCAAACCCGGAGAGTAGCGTCGGCTTGATTCACTCAAGGTTGGGTTTCAATCGACCATCAACAGCTGGTACGGTGGCGGGTCTACTGTGACCTGCACCGGCCATGCTCGTGCGCTTACACACCGGGGTCGGTGTCGGCATCGCCTGCTTCTGCAGCGTATCACATTACCTGCTCGCACTTCGCATATCAGATCAATATCCGATTGCATATCACATCAGGACTCCTGATCGCTATCAGTTGAAACGACCGGAATCGGCAGGATCTACGGAGAAATGGGTGATTTCAGCCCTTTCTGTTGATACGCTGTCAAGCAGAAAATCCGACTTCGGAACCGAGGGTTGTAGGTTCGAGCCCTACCGAGTGCAGTTTTCCCAAAAGGACAGCAGAAATAGGCACTTAACGCGAATCCGCGTCAGGTGCCTCTTCGCGTGTCCACCCCGTCAATTTGGCGAACTTTGGCAACCACATGAGCGGGTTGCCAAGTTCCGTCGCGCCTTTGCGAGCCGGAGAAGCGAGTACGTGCCGCGATCGCAAGCAAAGTCCGATCGGCAGTTAGATGAGATCCACTCCGTCGACTTGCAGTCGACCTAGGGCGCTTCGATCCGCGCGTACTCCCGACGCGCCCAGGGCGCGCCGCTGTCGGCTGCGCCGGACATGGGGCTGAAGGGGACGGACGAATTGGACACGAGCGCGAAGCCCGCCAGTGGCATGTCCTGCATAGCGAGGTGTAGAGACGGCGACGATTCCTCCCAGACGATGACCCGTTCGATCGAGCGATCGTTGCGTACGTCTCGGGCGATCCTTGTCATCGACGCGTTGGCGCCGACAACGCACCAGGCGCTGATGTCGCCGGTCAAAAAATCGCGCGGCGTGGTCTGACGGCCGGTGGCACGGAACAGGTAATACCGGCTCTCGGGCGTGCTAAACGTGGCGTGCTGCGCGAAGCGCCAGGATTGCGGCTGCAGCGTGTAGGTTCGCAGGGAACGGTCGCCCTGCGCCGCCGCGACGTCGCGAGCCAAAGCGGCCAGTGGCGCGCCGGGTTTGGGGTCAATCCACGTGCTCGGGAAGTGCGGCGCGTTCGCCGCGATGAACAGGCCGACGCCGAGCCACGCGAGCGGCCCGGGCAACCGGTTGAGCAGCGCCGCGATCGCGATCAGCAGTGCCGGGAACATCATGCTGAAGTACCGCGTCATCCAGATCGGCTGTCGCGGCCGATCCTCGACCGCGGCGGCGAGCGCCACACACAGCAGCCACAATGCCGCCGCGACCAGCAGGAGCTGGCCGACCTTGGCAAATCGACCGCGCCAGCTTGGGCTGCAACAGAAGAAGCCCGCGACCGCTGCGATGGACAGCGGAATCGCCCACGGCCAGATCCACTGGTGCCATACTGCACGTATCGCTTCGCCGGGCCAGGCGAAGTCCGGCACGGAGATGCAGTAGAACGCGTACACCGGCACGACGATCCACGCGCCGAGCCACAGCGTGGTTCGCCAGCCCCGCTCGCGTGCCGGTGCACGCTTTCGGCGCCGCGATGGCCACGGAAACAACCCGGCGATCGGCAGTCCGATCGCACACCAGCGCACGGCACGCAGGCCCGCGCTCAGCTCCGGATCGTCGATGCGTTGCTCGCGGCGGTTCCCGGTGAACACCTGTTGCACCAGCGCGAACTCCAGCAGGTCCGCGCTGCTGTCGCCACTGATCTGCGCGTCGATCCACGCGAGCCCGCTGCTGCGCTGCCATCCGTCCTGCTCGATCCGTTCCTGCCATCGGTTGAAGGCGGCGGCGTAGGGCCCGATGCCACTGACGATGATGCCGATACCGACGAAGAGCAGCATCGCCGGTTGCAAGCCCGCCCGGCGGTGCGTCAAGAAGATCAACAGTTGCAGGCCGATCACGATCAGGCCCAGCGCGTGCAGCCCGAGCATTGCCAGGGAGGCGGCGATCCACGAGAGCCAGGCGGTGCAGCTTCGGGTGCGCAGCCACCAGAGCAGGCCGCCCATGCTGAGCGTGCAACAGAGCCAGAAGTGCGAGTACATCTTCGCGTCGCGCGCGTAGTACATGAAGAACGCCGACCCCGCCGCCATCGTGGCGGCCAGGAGGGCGACGCGCGGCGTCAACAGCTGTCGCGCGACCCAGTAGATCGCCGGGATCGTCAGCGTCCCCGCCAACGCCGGCACGAACCGCATCGCCGTGGGCGTCATCGGCACGTGTCGGCTGATGAGGAAGTACAGCTCGTAGTGAAGCGGCATGAAGCCGTCGAACCGCAGGATGTCGAGCATCTCGCGGTACGTGCCGCACACGCGCCAATAGGTGAACGCCTCGTCGCGCCAGAGCGGGGGCACCGACAGGTCGTAAAATCTCAGCGAGCCGCCGACTAGCGTGATGAGGAGCAACAGCGCGTAGTGCCCGGCCGATCGCCAGCGAGGAGAGAGAGCCCGCTGGCCACGCCTGACACGCTGGAGCCATGGCAACGAGGGCGCAGGCGATTGGATCGACGACGGTGACAGTTGCGTGGCACGTGTCATGGCCGAGGCGGCTCCCAGCGGGATGTCGCGTTCTGTCGTAAGTCGCGGATGACTTTACCCATGCACGTCGGCGACGCAAAGCGAACCGGTCTATTGTGCGGCGACGTGATGCGTGATCCAAGGCTGAGCCGGGTGGGGGTGATTTGGGCAGCTACCTCAAAATCGGTGGTGGCATACCGTTCGGGCGGTTTTTGGAGACACCTTCCAAAATTTTTGTGCCGCTCCGTGGCGGTGGGCGGGGGGAGAGGTATACTGGGGAATAAGAGGTGGATGCGGTGGGATTTGCGGTGCAAGAAGTACAGGCTACGCCGAACCCGAACGCGTTCAAGTTCATTTTGGATCGCCAGATCGTGGCCCAGCCTACTAGTTTCCTCGAGGCGGCCGCGGGGCAAGATCATCCGATCGCCTGCAGATTATTCGAGGTTCCGGGCGTGAACAGCGTGTTCATGTTGGGGGATTTCGTCACGATCAACAAAAGTTCTGACGCGCGTTGGGCCGATATTACCCCGAAGGTGAAGAAGGTTCTGAAGCAAGTCGATTGACGCGCGATACACAATTATTTTGAGATTTTGAAGGTCCACGGCAGAATACGCCTCCTAGAATTGTTTCCGATTTTCTTCCCTCCTGCCCCGTACGTTACACCCACGCGTACGGGGCTCTTTTTTGCGCTTCCCTCTCGCAATTTCGATTAAATCGGCATGGTCGCATAGCGAGCTCAGGCTTATTCTTCATCCACAAGCTCGTCGATTGGCATCATCCTGCGAATCGGTGGGGGGATGACGCCGGCGGGGAAGAAGACGGTTAACGCCGCTTCGTCGTGGGCGACACACAGGCGGCCGGCGGGGTCGATCCAGAATCGGCGGATGGTGCCGTTGGGCACCTTGCGGGTGAAGATGCCACCGACCTCAAGCGTTGGGCTGCTTTCTGCGGTGGCCGCGGGCGTGCGCTTCAGGCGGACGATTCGGCCCGGCGTATTCATCAGCATCAGCACGTCGTCGTTCACCGCTGCGAGATAAGCGGGGGGCGTACCTTGGGCCTCGGCGGGCAGGGGGAGCGATGTCTCGGCGCCCTTCGCCGTGCGCACCGTAATCGCCGTGACGCCGTCGAAGTAGGACGTTTCGCCCTTCGTCGTCAGCGGGGCGGGGGCAGTCGTGGGCGACGGGGGTTGAATGACCGTCAGGGGGTCCTTCTTGAGGTCCAACCGTTGCCAGCTGCGCTCGTGCAGGCTGTAGTGTTTGCCATCGACATCCACCGCTGGCCAACCCTCCTTGGTCCAGCCGGCGGCGCGGGTATTGGCGATGGTCCAGCCGGGCAGGCGGGGCGTGGGGTCGGGCAAGGTCGGGTCGATGATCAACGCGCCAGCGTCTGCGGGGCGCGTGGCCGAGTTGTTGGCGGTTGATCGCCCGAACACCCATCGACCGCGCGCGTCGATGCCGATCAACCGATCGAATTCGCGCTCGTCCTTGCGCAACAGGGGCGTCAACCGCCGGCCGATATACCGGCGCGGGCCGTTCACGGAATCGGTGACGAGCCAGTCGTTGTTGTACGCCTCGGGTACGTGGCGATCGGGCCGCAGGTCGGCAATCATCGCCTCGGGCAGCAGCTCGGGCGCGCGACCGGGACGAACCGAGATCCAGGCCGGCGAGACGACGTCCGACCCACCGGCCGCGTTTGGCACGGAGACGCCCTTATCGGAATAGAAGACCACGCCACCCGTGCGATCGCGCGACACGACGCGCATCTCGCCATCCACCACGGTCATGCCCCCAAGCGACGGCTCGGCGCGGTCGCGCAGCAACTGGCCGATGCGCAGTCGCGCTTCCGGCGGTTGCTCGTCGCGCAGCCGTTCCAGCACGGGCCATGCGCCGGGACCGAAGCGGGTCAGCTCGGTGAACGCCGCGGCCCGGGTGCGGGGGTCGGGCTCGCTGAGCTGTTCGACCAGCGCCGTCACGCGTGCCTCGTCGACCGCGTTGGCCGACAGCGGCACGAGCGACAGCGTCATCTTCGCCCCGTCCGTGGTGATGCGCAGCACGCTGCCGTCGATCAACGGAACCAGTTGCACGACGCTCGCCGGCCAGGCGCTTTCATCGAGCATGCTCCACTTGCCGTCGATGTAACGCGCAACGCCGGTGCCCGGCGCAACATCCCCGCTTGCGGGAACCCACGCCAGCACGCCTTGTCCATCGGTGGCGAACTGCGGGCGCTGCAGCGGCGTGGTCTCTGCGCTTGGCGCGAGGAGGGTGATCGCTTCGACGACGGGCTCCGGCGTCATGCGCACGATCGCGACGCCGGTAGCGGTGGGGACGATGATCGCGTCGTCGGTCCAGAAGATGGCTCGCCGCCAGTCGAGCGTCGCGTCGGTCGGCATCGGCAGGCGTTTGGTGGGCGTGATCCACTCGTAACCGGCGGCGGTGCGCGTCGCGATCCACGGGTTGAACCGGCCGTCGTCGTCGCGGCGCCACCAGATGAATTCGATCGTCTCGCGGACCAGGTGGGTCTGCTGGTCGTAAGCCTTCTGCAGCACCGCGGGCGTCTCGGGCGCATCGGGGTGGGTGATCCACAGATCACCTCGGCCGCAGATGTATGCCGAGTGTGGTAATTGCACGTGCGCCGCTTCGGAGAGGTCAAGCGGGATCGGCAAGGGTTCGCTTTGCGTGATGCGATCGTCAATCGTTCGCGCAACCTCCAAATAGGTCGCCGGCGCGCTCGGTTTCGTAGCGGCAGGTTGCGTCGCGGGGCGCGTGGTGACTTGCACAACGGGATCAACTTCGACTGTCCGGGGCGCAGGTGAGGGTTGCGATTGTAAGAAATGCCACACGCCGACCGTCACGCACGCCGAGGCAATGCACGCCGTACTGCCGATGATGATGAGACGCCGTCGCATGAACATGCCTTTTGGCATTGTACCGCGCATCGTCTAAGAAAAATCGGAATGAACACCACGCGTCAGCGTTTGTAGTTCATAATAGCAGAGACACTTCGTCTGCGTTTTGTTCAGCCGCCGCCCTTCTTGTCACATCTGGGGCCGCGGGGGAGCGACATCATGAATGAGCAACGGCACGTAATGGTGCTATCGGCGGACCGTTCCGTCTGCGACGCCTTGGGGACCTTGACCGGATGGAGAATTTCGACAGCAACGCTTGGCGACGTCGTTGAAGCCTATCGAAGCGGCGTGCCCGACGCCGTCGTGCTTCGGGTGGCCGACCAGGCCAGTTGCATTCCTGACCTGCTTCGCATCCGCAAGCGGCCGATCGTTTGCATCGGACCAGACCACTTCGAAACGGCCCGGGCCGCGTTTGAGAATGGTGTCGGTGGCTGGCTAAGCGGGCCGGCGACGCCCGAGGCAATCGCGACCCAGGTGGAACTGGCGGTTCGCTGGTTCGATCAGCTGGAATCGCTGACCACCGAGAAGAACATGCTCTCGCAGATGATCGAGACGCGCAAGCTCGTCGAGCGCGCCAAGGCGATTTTCATGCGACGCCTGAACCTCGACGAGCCCACCGCTCACAAGCGCCTGCAGCAGGAAAGCCAGAACCGCCGAATCGCCATAGCGGAACTGGCGAGGCGCATCATCGAGTCGGATGAGATTCTGGTCGGTGACTCGATGCCGTCGCCGAATCAAATGAATTAGGGCTAGCGGACAAAACTCTGTCGGATCGCGCGCACCTGTCATCCCAATGGGAGGGTTAAAGGCTAGCGGACAAAACCCTGTTGCACGACCATTCACCGATGTCATCCCGAAGGGAGCGGTAGCGACCTGAGGAATCTCGACTGACTGACGGTACGGGCCATGGGAGATCCATCGGGTCGCTATCGCTCGCCTCGGGATGACAGATCGCGCATTGCGCGGAGGTTTTGTCCGCTAACCTTTAGGCTGGAACTGCTGAAATAGGTGATTGGCGGGGGTTAAGCGTGGTGGGCGATAAGGAAGGACAGGCTGCCGGCGCTTCCAGCCCACGCGCTGTGGCCGGCCCGCCTGTCAGAGCCGTTCCCCAGCGCTTTACACTTTCCCAGTACCTTGTTACCATCCTCGCCCCCTCGACCCTGCGGTCGGGGGTGCTTTTCTTTTGACGAAGGATTCAAATGGCTTACAAGTTCAAGCCGAGCAAGAGCGTTGCCAAGCGGTTCCGTGTGACGAAGACGGGCAAGCTGAAGCACAGCCACACGATGAACTCGCACTTGCGTTCCGGCCGCACCGGCAGCCTCAAGCGTCGCCTCGGCCGTCCGGCCGTGCTGGCCGAGAGCCTGGCCCGCGGCATGCGCAAGTTCATGGGCATCAGCAGGTTGAAGCCCGCCAAGATCGCCGCCGAGCGCGAGATCGCGGCCAACGCCCAGCCGGTCACTGAGTAATCAAACTCGTTTGACTGTCGCTTGCGGTTTAGCCGCACTGGGACTGGTCAAACGATGAGAAACCTAGCCGCAAGCGATGTGTTCTGCATCGCTTTGCGCAACAAAGTGCCGTGACGTCAACGGCACAGCCAAGCCCCCCATTGAGGGAGTGCCTCTGGTCTCACAAAGGGTCTCGGCGTCGTCCGGGATCCGCAATGGAAAGGTCCGTGTTATGCCTCGTTCAACGGGTGGTCCCACCCACGCTCGCAAGCGTAAACGTGTATTGAAGAAGGCCCGCGGTTTCGTGAGCGGACCGGGAACGCTGTACCGCCAGGCGCTGGAGTTCACGCGCAGGGCCGGTGCATACGCGACCCGTGACCGCAAGCAGCGGAAGCGTCACTTCCGCACCCTCTGGATCACGCGTCTGAACGCGGCCCTGAAGGAACGCGGCGTCAGCTACAACCGCTTCATCCCCGCCGCCGCCGTCGCGGGTGTGACGCTGAACCGTAAGATGCTGTCCGACCTGGCGATTTCGGACCCGGCCGCGTTCGACGCGATCGTGGAACTGGTTCGCCCGCACTTGGTCACCATCAGCCCCAAGGCCGCGGCGTAACGTCGAGATTTCATACTCCTGGAGAGGATGAGGGCGCTCCCGCAACGGAGCGCCCTTCTCGTTTGATGGGGAGCCTGAAGAGTAGTCAGTAAACCCGTCCGGCCTGGTTGCTTGAGCACCAGGCCGGACTTCGTCTGCGGCTCTCGTTTTCCCGACAGTACCTCACCACCTGAACGTCCCACCTGTCATCCCGAGAGGGGCGGTCGCGACCCGAGGGATCTCCCATGGCCACGAACCGTCAGCCGGTCGAGATCCCTCAGGTCGCTACCGCTCCCTTCGGGATGACAGTGCCTTGACCGCTACGATTGAAGTGAGAGTGCTCTAGCCGTTGGACGCCGGAGGATTCGGACCGTTGCCGGACTCTGTGGGTCCCTGTCCCGGTTGCTGCGGTGGATAGCCGTATCCATATCCATACCCCTGCGACTGCTGCGGCGGCATCTGCTGTGGGTAGGGCTGCTGAGGGAACGACTGCGCGTAGATCGGGTACGGCGGGATGATCGCGCTCGCTCGGCCGGTCGCCTCGTAGGCGTTCTTCAGCCAGACCAGCAGCAGGATGAACAACCCCGTCGGCACGGCCAATATGATGGCTCCTGCGAGCGCCCCCTGCACATTGCCACCGCCCAGCAGCGCCAAGAGGATCGGCGCGATCAGGGGCAGCAGGATGAGGCAGGTCAGCACCATGGCCGCCACGATCCACCCGCGCGACCCGCTGCGCACCCCAAAGCCGAACGCCGCCATCAACACCGCCGGCACCGTGACGACTATCGCGACCGATCGCAAGTTTTCCGCCAGCCCCTTGCCGGTGTCGCTGCGCATCTGCGTGTCCATCCGCTGCCACTCGCTCTGCTGCGCCGGTGGAAGATCGTCGATCGACATGCCCGCGGCCGCCCCCATGCAGCCCGAGAACAGCAACATCATCGCCGCCAGTACAAACATCAACAGCGCCGCCCGCTTCATCGGCGCACGGGGGTCGGCGGTGGCCATCGGGTACTGCGGGTAAGCCGGATAGGGCGGTGGCGTGTAAGGCTGTGTCATGCAGCCGACATTGTAGACCCTGTGACTGCCCCCGTGAACGCACGCAGGGCGCTCTTCTGTAGGACAGGCATTCCTGCCTGTCTCTCCCGCCGCTCTCCCCCCGTATTCGCTTCGTGAAGGAAGAGATCCTTCGGAGTACCTCAGGATGCCGAGGTTTCGTCACGTGCCTAGGTCCGTTCTTGTATGTCTCTCTTTCCGTCTTTCTTTGCAGAAGGAGGAAGAGACGCGTTGGACGCGAAGTGTCGCGAACGAAAGCAACGCGGCACGTGCGTGCTTAAGCGAGAACCGCTCACCCACCCGCGGTCATTACCACCGCCGCCGCGGCGATCGCGGCGGTTTCGATGCGCAGGATGCTCGCCGTCAACCGGATCGGCTGCACGCCCGCCGCGGCGAACGCGGCCAGTTCGCCGTCCGTCCAACCTCCCTCAGGGCCAATGAACAGCGTGAGCGTCGTGCCGGGCAGCCGCGGTAGTGTTTGTAGCGCCGTCGCGACGGGAACCGTGCCGGGCTCGGTCGATAGACACCAAGCCGGACCCGTCAGACGCTTCAACACCTCGGCGACGCTCGTCAATGGTTCGATCGTCATCACGCCACTGCGGTGCGATTGCTTCGCCGCCTCGGCGCTGATGCGTTGCCAGCGGTCGCTCTTGCCGCGCCCCTCGGGCAGCACGACACTGCGGGCGGCAGCCAGTGGGATGAACGTGTCGACGCCAAGTTCCGACAGCTTCTCGACCAGCCAATCCGCCCGGTTCGCCTTCGGCACCGCCGAGGCGACGATGAGTTGAAGCGCGTTCGAATCCGGTTCATCGACCGCTGCGACGTGCACGATGACCACGGGGTCGGTCGCTGTAATGTCTCCGGCACCACTGCGACCGGCATCATCAAACAGTTCGACCGGGGTACCGGCCGATAGCCGCAACACGTCGCGCGCGTGGCGCGACTGCGTGGAGTCGAGCGCGTTGGCGCCGACCGACAGGTTTGCGACATGAAAGCGGCGTGGCATAGGCAGGTGTACGCGCAGTAAGGATGACGTCTGAACCGAAAAGCAGTTGTAGTGGCGACGCCTGCGTCGCGGTGCGGCGCAGCCGCAATCTGATCTCGGGGAGACTTTCGATGCTTCGCATCGAACGCGACGCAGGCGTCGCAACTACAAGGTCGATGCACGCGGTCTGAATGTCCTGTAGGCGATCTTTCGTCTATCGCCCGGCCTGGTACTGCTGTTTGAACGCCTCCAGCGACTCTACGCCGGGCGGCAGTTGCGCTTCCTCGGCGAGCATGACCGGAATGCCATCGCGCACGGGATAGCGCAGGCCACCCACCTCGGCGATCAGAAAGTCGCCTTCCTGGTGCAGCGGGCTGCGCGTCACCGGGCAGCGCAAGATGGTCAGCAGTTCGGCATCGATAATGTTGGACGAAGCGGACGACGGCGTCATGCGGTACCTCGGCTGGTAAATTTCCGCAGGCAGTATAAGGCGTCGGCCAAAAGCAGCAACGCCACGCCGTCTGGCGGCATCATGTTCGCGTTGTGCAGCAACTGGTCGGCCAGCGACCGCGTCTCGGACAGGAGCAAAAACGGGAAGATCGCCCACGGCTCGTTCGTCGCGTGGTCCGGTTGCGTCTCGTTCAGATGATAGACGGCCGCCCGCTCGGCGGCGCGGTAGGCGGCGGGTGCGTCCGTCTCGGCGGCGTACGTGCCGACGGCGTGCAACAACACCAGCTCCGCGTACCACCACGATTCCAGATTGTCGTTCGCCGATGGATTGAGGAAATGGCCGGCGGGCTGCTGATTAGAAATCAAAGTCTCGAAGATGCCGGCTGCCGTCGTATCTGTCGAGAGACGGACCGCTGTCCCATGAAGTGATGGCTGCACGAGCCGGCGGCTATTGACGCGTAATGGCTGCGCTGCCTTGGAAAGTGCTCCCCATGCGATGTCGATCCACGCAGCGCCGTTCGCCGCGAGGGTGGGTGGTATCGGTTCAGGTGTGGCAGGGACCGGGGTGATCGGAGGTTCGCCGATGCGACGGGCCGCGTAATGTTTCAGCGTCTGATGAATCACCCGGCTACTGGGGGCCTCGTCGCCCCCGTTGGAGGTAGGGGGAAAGTCGATTTCCAAGACGGTGCGCGCGTAGGAGGTGGCCGCATCAGTAAACTTGAAACGTGCGACGGCCCCGCTCAACAGTGATGTGATCATCGACTCGTAGCGCGCCAGGGTGGCATTGGTCGGCATCGTGCTGACTGTAGGGTCGCATCCGCCTAGCGTCGATCCGGAATTGACGGCCCCGGCGGCTGGCCTACGATGGCGAACCTTATGTCGCTCATCCCGATCCTGTCGCTGAACCAGCCCGCCGACCGCGCCCGTGTGGAGACGTTGCTCAGCCATCTGCACCTTGACCCGGCCAACCTCGCGTTGTCGCGCGGCGAACGCGCTAAAGAGGCGGCAACCGTCCTGGCGACGCTGAACGACGTCGCAACGCGCGGCGATGAGGCGATCGTCGAGTCATCGCGAAAGTTTGATGATCCCGACTTCACCGCGGCGCAGATTTGCGTGTCGCCCGATGAAATGAAAGCCGCCGCCGCACGCGTGCCGGCGGACCTGATGGCGGCGCTGCGGCGGTCTATCGCGCAGGTGCGCGAGTATCAGACGCACATCCTGCCCAAGCCGCCGGCCACGCTTCAGCGACCTGGTGTCGAACTGGGCCTGCGTTTCACGCCGTTGGACAGCGCGGGCCTGTACTTCCCCGGTGGCAAGGCGTCGTACCCCAGCAGCCTGATCATGCTCGCGGTGCCGGCCCAGGTGGCGGGCGTGCGGCGGATCGCGGTCGCCACGCCGCCCAGCAAGTACGGGCGCAGCGACCTCGTGCTGGCCGCGTGCCACGAGCTGGGCCTGACCGACGTTTTCCGTGCCGGTGGCGCCGCGGCTATCGCGGCGCTGGCGTTTGGAACGAAGACGATCACCGCGGTCGACAAGATCGTCGGTCCCGGCAACAACTACGTGCAACTGGCCAAGCGCCTGCTGGCCGGCGGCGTCGGCATCGATGGCTACCTTGGGCCCAGCGAGATTTTGACGATCGCCGACGACACCGGCGACCCCCGCGCGATCGCCGCCGACCTGATCGCGCAGGCCGAGCACGATCCGGGCAGTTGTTACCTGCTGACGACGTCGCGCCCGCTCGCCGACGCCGTCGCGAAGGAGCTGACGCACCAGACCGCGGTACTGGGGCGGTCGGCCGCCATCGAGAAGTCGCTTCGTGAGGTGAGCGCGATCGTGGTGGGCGAATCGATGGATGAGTTAATCGCGCTGGCCAACCGTTTCGCCGCCGAGCACGTGAACGTGCAGACGCGCGACGACGCCGCGGTGCTGGCAAAGCTGGTACACGCTGGTGCCGTCTTCCTAGGGCCGCATTCACCGGTCGCCGCGGGCGATTACGTTGCGGGCCCCAGCCACTGCCTGCCGACGAACACCACCGCCCGCTTCGCCAGCGGCATCAGCGTGTACGAGTTCCTGAAGCGCAGCAGCGTCGTCCGCTACGACGCGGCGGGCCTGGCAAACGACTCGGCCGCCATCGTCGCCTTAGCGAATGCCGAGCACCTCGATGGTCACGCGGCCAGCGTGACCGTGCGCGCGGAAAATCGTTAAGAAGATTGAACCTCGAAGAACGCCAGGGAAGCGCCTCCCTCCCAGTTCGTCATCCTGAGGTACTCCGAAGGATCTCTTCCGTCCCCACTTGCGAAGACGAAGAGATCCTTCGGAGTACCTCAGGATGACGGCATCGGGCTAAGCAAAGGCAACAAAATACTTGACGCACACCGTGCCCGCGCGTCCCTCCGGTCCCCTCTCCCGGTACTCCGGGGGAGGGTTAGGGTGGGGGCGCGAGCGCCGACACGTTCCCGATCGTATGAGCAGCCCCCTCCCTCGCCCTCCCCCGCGAGTACGCAGGAGAGGGGACCGGAATCCGTGCATCAAGTAGTTGATGCCTAAGTGAACCCACCTTCGTATCCTCCATCCTCCCCCTTCCTTTTCACATTCTTCCCTTCGATCTTGGCGTGCATGGCGGTTCAATCCCTTCGCGTCCGCGCGCGTCCGCGGTAGACTTGCGAACATGGCTCCGCAATTTGTCCGTCCCACGGTGCGCGCGATGGAAGGGTACACGCCGGGCGAACAGCCGGCGTCGGGCTCGCGCGTGGTGAAGTTGAACACGAACGAGAACCCGTTCCCGCCCAGCCAGAAGGTGATGGCCGCCATCCGGGACATCGAACCGGAACTGCTGCGCCGTTACCCCAATCCCACCGCCGATGCGTTTCGTGATGCCGCTGCAAAACTGCTCGGCTTCACGCGCGATCATCTGATCGCCGGCAACGGCAGCGACGATCTCTTAACGATCGTCACGCGCACGTTCGTGCCGCCGGGCGGGCTGCTGGTATCGCCCGAGCCGTCGTATTCGCTCTACCCGATCCTGGCGAAGCTGGAGGATGCGAAGTTCGATTCGGTGCCGTGGGAGAACGGCTGGGAACTGCCGATCGAGGGTTTGCTGGCGACGAAGGCCGACGCGATCTACGTCGCCAACCCCAACGCGCCCAGCGGCACGTTCGTGCCACCGAAGCAGATCGCCGAGCTGGCGAAGAAGTTCAAGGGTGCCGTGCTGGTGGACGAGGCCTACGCCGACTTTGCGGATGACAATTGCCTGTCGCTCGTGAACGATCATCCGAACGTCGTCGTCTCGCGCACGCTCAGCAAGGCGTACAGCCTGGCCGGCCTGCGGTTCGGGTACGCGGTGGCGCAGCCGGCGATCATCAACCAGATGCTGAAGGTGAAGGACAGCTACAACTGCGACGCCATCGCCATCGCCGCCGCCACGGCCGCCATCGAAGATCAGGACTACGCCCGCTTTACCTGGGACCACGTAAAGGCCGAACGCGCCCGCGTGACCGAGGAACTGACCAACATGGGCTGGACGGTGCTGCCCAGCCAGGCCAACTTCCTGCTCGCCACCACCCCCGACGGCCGCGGTCGCGAGGCGTACGAGGGGTTGAAAGAGCAGGGCATCCTGGTCCGATATTTCGACAAGCCCGGCCTCAGCGACAAGATCCGCATCACGATCGGCACCAGCCAGGAGAACAACGCCCTGCTGGGCGGCCTGAAATCGCTTGCGCCCGCGGAGCCTGTTGCGCAGTAGCACGCTTTGGAGGCCCTTGCACGATAAGTCCGATGAAGAACCCTATGCCCGACCGTACCGCCACCATCGCCCGAAAGACGAACGAGACCGACATTTCGCTCTCCCTGAACCTCGACGGCCAAGGCAAGGCCGCGGCGAAGACGGGTGTCGGTTTCTTCGATCACATGCTGGACCTGCTGGCCCGCCACAGCCTGATCGACCTCGACGTCACCGCCAAAGGCGATCTGCACGTCGATGCGCACCACACGGTGGAAGACGTCGGCATCGTCATCGGCCAGGCCTTGGAGAAGGCCCTCGGCGACAAGCGGGGCATCTACCGCTACGGCTGGGCCCTTTTGCCAATGGACGAAGCGCTCGCCCAAGTCGCGCTCGACCTATCCGGCCGACCGGCGTTCGTCTACCACGTGAAGTTCAACGGCCCGCTCATCGGCACCTTCGCCACCGAACTGGTCGAGGAGTTCCTGAAGTCGATCGCGATGGCCGGCAAGCTGAACCTGCACGTCACCGTCCCCTACGGCACCAACGACCACCACATCGCCGAGGCGATCTTTAAGGGGCTGGCCAAGGCCCTGCGGCAAGCGGTAAGCTTTGATCCAAGGAACGCCGGCGGCATGCCGAGCACGAAGGGCTCACTGGTCGTTTAGGCGTCCCTCGTTGAAAAGGGGTTCGCATGCGACGATTCGCTTCCATCAGCCGCAGTACGAGGTCGGTCGTATTGGCGGCTGTGATGGGGTTTGGTTGCGCCACCGTTCACACCGAGAAGGTCGCACGGTTCTCACCGGCGGCCGCTGACGAGAAACGCGCGACGGTCGAGATGCCTGGGGTATACAAGGTCCGTTGGCGTCGAGCGTCGACGGACGCGCTCTCGCCCGTCCACGGCACGTCACGCTATCTCACCGTAGGCACAACCGTGGGATTCGAGCAGCAGACTGACGGTGCCATCGTGGCCGTGGCGGGGGACGAACGCATTCGGTTGCCCGCCGGCCCGAGCGATGCCAAGTACGTCATGTGGCACTCGACTTGGGAAGAGCGAACGGAACTTGGCGAAGGACTGGCCGACTTCGCGGATGGCGCGGGCAAGGTGTTGATCGTCGCGAGTGTGGTGGGGCTTTTGTTTGTGATTTGGACGCTGGACGACCGCGACGTTGGAGGTGTCTGTCACAAGCATCGCCGACACGATTGCCGGCGCTGTCGCTAGTCATTTTCGTCCGCCGGGCTGGCCGTTTTGGCGTCCGCTCTTCCGCCTACTTCAGCTTCCCCACCAACTCACCAATCAACTGCTTCGTCGCATCGCTCGCGTCCACCAATGGCAAGCGCATCACGCCGCTGTCTAGGCCGCGAACCTTCATTGCGTGCTTGATGCCGGCGGGGTTGCCGTCGATGAAGAGGCTCTTGATCAGCGGGAACAGCTTGTAGTGGATGCGGCTGGCCTCGTTGAAGTCGCCGTTCAGTGCGTGCTCGGTCAGGCGCTTCACGTCGTTGGGGAGCAGGTTGGAAACGACGCTGATCACGCCACGGGCGCCGATGCTCATGAGCGGCAGGGTCAGCGAATCATCACCGCTGAGGATCGGCATGTCGCAGAGGGCGCGAATCTCGCTGGTCATGTCGGGCAGGCCGGTGGCTTCCTTGATTGCGACGATATTACGATGCCCGTTCAGGCGCGCCACGGTGCTGGCGGTCATCGTGATGCCCGTGCGGCCGGGGATGTTGTACAGCACGATCGGCAGATCGACCGCGTCGGCCAGCGTCATGAAGTGCCGGTAGAGGCCTTCCTGCGTGGGCTTGTTGTAGTAGGGGTTTACGCTCAGGCCGGCCGTCGCGCCGACCTTCTTGGCGGCGGTGTGCAACTCCATCGCCTCGCTGGTCGCGTTGGCGCCCACGCCGCCGATCACCGGCACGCGGCCACGGGCCTGGTCGACCGTCACCTCGATCACGCGGATGTGCTCGTCGAAGTCCAGCGTTGGCGATTCACCCGTGGTGCCGACCGGAACCAGGCCATCGATGCCGCCCTTGATCTGGTACTCGACCTGGTCGCGCAGCTTCGCTTCGTCGACCTTGCCGGCCGAGGTGAACGGGGTAACCAAAGCTGTAATCGCGCCGCTGAACATGAAGGCTCCTTATGACGTTGTTCCGAGTCGGGCGATTGTAGAAGGGAAGGGGGGATTGGCAAGGATTGGGGGAGGGGGGGAGGAAAATCCCAAGCCCCAATGCCAAACAAATGGCCAACCACCAAATCCCAAGGAACACCGTAGCATGGGCGTCCCGCCCATGGAGCCGCGGTACCCCGCGGTGTCGGACGGTACGCCGTCCGAGGTAACGAGCGCAAGCGATCTGCTCTTCACACTTTCGAGCGATTCCTTCGCTGGCGCCCATTGCTGATTCCGATGGCGTACCATCCGACGTGTCGGCGTACCGACACCATGGGCTCTGGCGTCCATGCTACGTGAAGCTTCTTTGGCTCGGCCCGCACCCTCATTCGGTCAACCGCTTGCCATTGCGGCCTAGGTTCTGTCTGAAAAGGTCTCGTAGGGGCAGGCTTCCGTGCCTGCCCGCCTCGTCTTCCGCCGAAAAAACGGGCAGGCACGGAGGCCTGCCCCTACGGGCGATCGCCCCAAATTGGGTTTTCAGACAGAACCTAGGCCTTCTTCGCATCCTCCAGCATCTGCTTCACCATCAGCATGTTGATGATGCCGAAGCCCAGCAGCATGATCCCCATGATCACCAGCACGATCGCGACGATCGTCGGCACCGCGGCGAAGAAGGAGTCGTCGGGCAGGGAGAACCGGATGCCGGCCAGCACCAGCGAGAGCACGCCGCTGGTCAGCATGATCGGGATGACGGTCTGGCGGAAGTGCAGCGTTTGATAGACGGGCACCTTCGCCTTGCGAACGACCGGCGCCGATTTGGCGCGCGGCGCGAAGACCGACTCGTCCGGCGCGGGCATGATGACGGCATCGTCATCGTCCGGCGGGGCATGGTCGAACGGGCTATCGCTCTCCGTCGCTTGCAGTGGTGGGGCGGCCGGGACGGATGGCGCCGCGGCGCGCGATTGCGGCGCCGCCGACCGTACCCGGGCGGCAGGCGTGCCGTCACCCGTTGCGCGTGGCGTGGCCGGTGGGGGAGTCGCTTGCGATGGCGATGACGATCGTGCCGATGGCGCCCCGGCACGCGTCGCGGGGCGAGGGGGGCCGGCGGATGGTGATGCGGCCACCGACGGCGCGCTGGCGCGCGGCGAAACGGCTGGCGGCGCAACTGGCGGTCGGGCGCGTGGTGGGACCGCCGGCGCGCGCGGCGCGGTTGGCGGTGGCGTCGCGGCCTGCATCTCGACGTGGGTGCCGCTTGAGCTGTCGTGCGACGCGTCGGGCTCACCGTCTCCGCTGGCCATCGCGTTCAGCGCCGCTGCCAGGTCATCGTCGTTCTTCTTCGCCATAAGTCCCTCGCTCGCTTTCGCTTTGTAGCACCTGTGCCGATCGATGCGCCGCGGGCCGTTCGCCGGTCAATCCCGTCGATCGACAGGACCGGTCTGCTTTTCCCGGTTTATCGGACGCGCTCGTAGAAAACCTGTCGCAGGCGTATTTCTGGTGCTACGCCATATTCGCGCCTCAGTATAGTCGCCCTCGTTCACGACCGCACCGTCCGGCGCTCGCACCGTTGCCAGCCGTCGACGGCGCGTCCGATAACACGTCGGCACGATGCCCACGATCGACACTGGATGACCGGCGACGTTCGCTTGCGGCATCATCCGGCACAACGGGCGCCACCCGCAACCAACGAAGCGGGGACGTTCGGGTCAATGTCATAGGAATTACGCCAGCGCACAAGGGATTTTTGCGCTGGCGATACTGTGGAACACCCTTTGCCATGAAGTGGTCGAACAACGCACCAAGGGAAACACCGATGAACGAGCAAGACTTTCAGACGAAGCTGGCGGAACTGATGGGTGAGATCAGCACGTTGCCGGTCACCGAACGGGCCAAGCTGGAAAAGCTGGCCGAGGACACCCGCGCCCGCCACGAGCGCCTGCGCCAGACGGTCAGCAGCCTGCAGGAGTCACTGGACTACCTGCGGCTGAGCATCAAGTACCTTGTCTTCGACCTCGAAGCCACCCGCCGCGAGAACGGCTATTTGCGCAAGATGCTTGAGGAGACGACCGGCAACGATTAGCCCTCCGCGTTTAGCCAGCCTGCATCAACCACCGCCCCGGGCCGTCGCCAGAACGGCCCGGGGCGGTTCGCGTACCGTCGACGCCGGATAGCTTCTGACTTGCCTTCTGTAGGACAGGCATTCCTGCCTGTCTCTCTCCCCCCGTCCTGCTCTCCCCCCGTATTCCTCTGCCTCTCTTCTGTGTCTCTTCCTGTCTCCTATCTTTCTAGTGGGACGGACATTCTTGTCTGTCTCTCTGCTACTGTTGCAAAGAAGGGGAGCCACCGACGCGCGAAGACACGAAGGCGGACACAAAGAAAAAGCGACGCGCGTTGCGCCCATTCCACCTCAATCGCGCAGCGCGAGCGTAGAGATGGATAGTGAGCTCTTTGACAACAGAATAGACGACACGCGAGCCAGCCTAAGTCCCTTCGCCATCACTCGATGGTGCAAAATGGTGCACGAATTCGCGTTTTGCTTTACCCAAACCGCCGTTGCAAGTGGGGTCGCCTTACTCTCGTTCCGCCTGCTTCGCGTCCTGCTTCGCGCCTTCGCGACTTCGCGTCTCTTTCGCATCTATGAAGGCGCAACAGCGCCAAGAGAGGCAGACAAGAATACCCGTCCCACTGGCAGAGAAGAGACACAGGCAAGAATGCCTGTGCCACAGAAGACGAATACGGGGGGAGAGACAGGCAGGGATGCCTGTCCTACAGAAGAGCAGCTCAGCCGCCAGGGAGCCACCGAATTTGACCTCCCATCGCCCACGGCTACATTGATCCGTCCCATGAAGATCAGCCTCCAATGGCTCGCCGATTACCTGCCCGGTCCGCTGGCCGCGACCGAGGCGGCCGACGCGCTTACGTTTGGTGGATTGCCCGTCGAGGTCATCGAGACCGTCCGCTCGCCCCAAGGCGAGGACGACACCGTGATCGACGTCGAAGTCACCAGCAACCGGGGTGACTGCCTGTCCCACGTCGGCGTCGCCCGCGAACTGGGCGCGCTGCTGTCGCGCGAGACCCAGGCGCCGGCGCCGAAGTTGAAGGAGGCAACCGAGAAGACGGCGGATGCGATCGGCGTCACCATCGAGGCGACGAACCTTTGCCCGCACTACGTCGCACGCGTCATTCGCGGTGTGAAGATCGGCCCGAGCCCCGCCTGGATGCAGCGGCGCCTGCTGGCCGTCGGACTGCGGCCGATCAACAACGTCGTCGACGTCACCAATTACGTGATGTTCGAACTTGGCCAGCCGCTGCATGCGTTCGATTACGATAAGGTCGGCGGCAAGCAGATCGTCGTGCGCAACGCGCGAGCGGGTGAGAAGCTGATTAGCATCGACGGCCACGAGCGCGCGCTGTCGCCCAACATGCTGGTGATCGCCGATGCCAATCAGCCCGTTGCTTTGGCCGGTGTGATGGGTGGCCGCGATAGCGAGGTGTCGGACGGCACGGTGAACGTGCTGCTGGAGGCGGCGCGGTTCGATCCGCTTTCCATCCGCACCACCGCCCGCGCGCTGACGATGGCCAGCGACGGTTCGTACCGCTTCGAGCGCGGCATCGACCCCACGCTGCCGCACCGCGCCGCGGCGCGGGCGGCAGAGCTGATCGTCGAGCTGGCCGGTGGGGAAGTGCTCGCCGGCACGGTGGATGCGGGGCAAGCGCCGGCCGAGCCGAAGAAGCTGGCGGTGCGGTTGTCGCGCATCCGCCGGATCACCGGGTTCGACATTCCACCGACCGACGCGGTCGCGGCGCTCTCGCGGCTGGGGTTGTCGCCGATCTCCAGTGGCGACGCGATCAACGTGATCGTGCCGCCGCACCGGTTGGACATCAACATTGAGGCGGATCTGGTCGAAGAGGTCGTGCGCGTGATTGGGTACGACAAGATCCCCGTCAGCGACACGATCGGCATCCGCGTGACGCCAGCCAACCCGGAGCTGCGCACGATCGACCGGTTGCGTTCGATCCTGACGGCGGCCGGTTACTTCGAGGCCGTCACGTTCAGCTTCGTCAGCGACGCGCTCGCGGGCGCGTTCGTGCCGACCGAGGCCGCGTCGCTGCCCCGTGCCCACCCGGCCGTGCGGAAGACCGACGCGCACCTGCGGCCCAGCGTGCTGCCCGGCCTGCTGCAGGCCGTTCGGCACAACGAGGCCAACGACGTGCCGAACGCGCGTCTGTTCGAGATCGGCGCCGCCTTCTGGCACGACCGTGCCGGCAAAATCGTCGAGCGCCGGCGCGTGGCGCTGGTAGGCTCGAAGGACCTTCGCGAAGTGCGCGGCGTCGTCGAGACGATCCTGAACACGCTCGACGCCAGCCGGCCCGTCACCGTCTCGCCGGCCGACGCACCGGGCTATGCCAAGGGCGCCGCGGGACAGGTGAAGTGGGGCGACGAGGTGGTCGGCGTGATCGGCCTGATCGACGGCACCGTTGCCAACAAGATCGACCTGAAGCAACCGCCCGCCGCTGCCGAGTTGGAACTGGCGCCGTTGCTGGCGGGCGCACGGCTGGTGCCGCAACTACGACCGCTACCGAAGTACCCGGCCGTGCGGCGCGATCTGTCGCTCGTGCTGGCCGAGGTGGTTCGCTTCGAACAGGTGCGGGAGGTGATCGCCACCGCCAAGCCCGAGAACCTGGAAGACGTGGAGTTCGTCACCACCTATCGCGGCAAGCCGCTGGACAAGGGGACCAAGAGCCTGACCGTCACCCTGGTCTTCCGGTCCACCACCGGCACGCTGACCGGCGAGCAGGTCGAGGCTGCCGTGACGCGGGTGACCGACGCCGCGCGATCGACCCTCGGTGCAACGCTTCGCACGTAAGCCAGAGGACGCGAAGCTACGAAGGCGCGAACGAAGCCGCAAAGAAGAGGGCGCATTAAAAGTACTTCGCCGGACTGGCCGCTTCAGCGGCCAGTTCTTTTGGCTTGTCACGTCAACTTCACGTGACCGAAACTGGAATGCCCATGCATCGCACGCAACTCGTCATCCTGTTCTGCCTGGCGCTTAGCGGCGCCTGCGATCGTCCCGCGATGGATCCGAGCGCAGCTGGCCAGCCGGACGTCCCCGTCGTCCCCCGGCAGCCGACCACGACGCAGATCGACAGCGAGATCACGCAGGGCCTCTCCTCCCCGCGCACGGCCGAGGCGCTGGAATGGCTGGACCCGAAGTTTGAGAAGACGCACGTGGTCTGGACCACCACAGACGCCGACGAGGTGCGCGACCACGTGAACGACCTGTACGCCGCCGGCGCCGTAAAGGTGTGGGCGACCGACCCAACGGAGGTCGACGGCCAACAGGTGCTGATGCAGCTGGTGATGGAACTGCCCACCGCCCCCAAGGCCCGCGAACGGCTGTTCAAGTGGATCGACAACTGGGAACGTCGCACACTGGACGCCGACGACCGCACCAAGGACCGCGGGCAGCGGTACTACGAGATCAATCTGGATCGATAGCGATCTTCCTCACGTCATCACGATGAACTTGCTTCGCGGCTGTTGCTTCACGTAGGTGCGGGTGATGTCGACCGTGCCCTCATGCTCGAACTTGCCGTGGGTGCTGAGCCACTTCTGCCCGCGGGCGAAGAAGGCGTCGAAGTCGGTAGGGGACATCTCGCTGGCGAAGTAGGTGTCTCGCCGAACGGGGATCACGCGGCATAGCGGCTCGCCCTTGGCGATCGTGATCTTCTTGGAGGCCGGGTCGAGCTCGATGACGGCGTGCCACGGATAGCTGGCGGGGTACCAGTCGGTATCGATCAGCGCCGTCACCGCCCGCCACGGCCTTGGGAAGTTCGGGATGTCGGTGACGTACAGCAGCTCGTTCGGGTCGGTCTTCAGGAACAGGTAGCTGCTGACCTTCACCTGATGCCGGATCACCTCGTACACGTTGTCGGTGATGGGGTGGGGCAGCTTCTGCCCCTTCTCCCAGAACCACGCGAACTGCTGGGACAGCGGCGCGCCCTCCGACCCCTCGTGCGAGGCGTAGTCGAAATCGCTATCGATGACGGTGTCTGGCTCGGTCCGCCAGGCGCCGCGGGCGAAAGTGAAGGTGACGTCGAAGTTGGCGATAAGATCGAAGCCGAACCCGTTGGCCGCGCGGATGGGCGGGCATTCCTCGGGCCAGCCCTTGCCGGCGCCGCGCTTCACGTACACGTCCCGCGCCGGCTGGGGCGCGGCCAATTCCTGTCGAAACTTGAAGTAATGCAGCATGTCGATCGGCAGTGTACTTGAATCGATCTGTCGCATCACGCTGCATCGGTGTTTTCGATCGGTCGGGTCGAGGTTCCCATCGAACCGCTGGCATCAAAGAACGGATCGGCGGATGTGAACGGGTTTGCCTTGCAGGTGGACATGCTGGCATGATGGTGGCGCAGGTTCGATGTCCCCACTTCAAGGAGCACAGCAGCATGTCCATTCGGCACACTTTCCGTCGTTGGCTGGGTCCTGTCGGTCTCGCGATGGCTATCGCCAGCACCACAATAACTCGCGCCGCTGACATAACGGTCGACACGGCCCGCACTCACCAGACGATCGAGGGATTCGGCACGTGCCTGGTCAGCTGGAACCCGGAGATGACGCGCTTCTACGAGACCCCCGGCGCGGCCGATATGTACGCGAAGGAACTGCGGTTCAACATGCTCCGCTGCAACCTGTGGGGCGACGGCACGATCGGCCCGGTGGAGGATCCCCAGCGCATCAGCTTCAAGGACCCCGCCTTTGCCGCCAACGACCCGCGCACGCCGGTCTTCATCAATTTTGCCAAGGCGATCCGCAAGATCAACCCCGACGTGAAGGTGATCGGCACGGTCTGGAGCCCGCCGAAGTGGATGAAGGAGAACAACTCCATCGTCGGCGGCAAGTCGGCGGCCATCACCGCCACCGAGTACGTTGCGCGCGGCGCGCCGGTCACGGACCGCGTGAAGAAAGAGTTCTACCCGCACTTTGCCAAGTGGCTGGTGGAGATGGTCAAGCATTACGAGGCCAACGGAGTGCCGATGTACGCGATCAGCCCGGCGAACGAGCCGCAGTTCACGCAGGACTTCGAGAGCTGCACGTGGACCGTGCCGGACCTGGCGATCATCATCCCGATGATCGCCGAGGAGCTGAAGCGCGCGAAGCTCGAGCGCGTGAAGATCTTCGGGATGGAGTCGATGAGCGGCTTCAACTGGATGGGCGGCCCCAACCGCGCGTTCGCGACCGCCGTGCAGCAGGACAAGGCGCTGCGCGATGGGCTGGACGTCTTCGCAACGCACGGCTACATCGACGGCTTCGCCGCCGACCAGGGCGCCGAGGCCGCGGCGGGGTTCTGGGAACTGGTGAAGGAACTCGACAAGCCGCACTGGCTAACCGAGGGCGGCACCGGCGGGCACGAGTGGGCGGAGGTGATCGGTGACAAGGGTGTGGCGGCCGGACTGCACAACGCGTTCGTCGCGGGCAACGTCTCGGCCTGGGTGCCGTGGCAGTTCGCCGAGCCCAAGCCCAACGAACATTGTCTGACGACGACCGCTGGACCAACGAAGAAGACGTGGGTCGTCCGGCAGTACAGCCGGTTTGTGCCCGTCAACGCGGTGCGCGTGGCGGCCGAGCCGGCTTACGGTGACGTCAACGTCAGCGCGTTCGTCACCAACGGACGCGGCGGCGTGGCGGGCCGGTTCACCGCAATCCTCACGAACCACTCGCAGCGCGATCAGGACGTTCGGTTGTCACTGCGCGGGCCGGGCATGGCACAACTTGGGAAGCTGACGCTCATCCGCACGTCGGCGACCGAGGACGGGGTCGAGCTGCCCGCGCCCGTGGCCGCCCAGCGCGAGCTGCGGCTGACGGTCCCGGCGCAGTCGGTCGTCACACTCACGAACGTGCGGTAAGCGGCGGCGCTAGACAAAGCTCCCGCGTCATCCCGAAGTACGCGAAGTATCTTGTGTAGTGTCGGTCGTCGGACGCACGAGATCCTTCGGTGTGCCTCGGGGTGACGCGATGGGCAAGAAGCAGTTCC
This sequence comes from Tepidisphaeraceae bacterium, assembly GCA_035998445.1. Lineage (NCBI taxonomy): Bacteria > Pseudomonadati > Planctomycetota > Phycisphaerae > Tepidisphaerales > Tepidisphaeraceae > Tepidisphaeraceae bacterium. Next base: position 99,684 of record DASYHQ010000052.1, read on the forward strand.
AGAGATTCTTAGTCGCAGAGTGCCTGCGTGCGCGTGCGACTGACAAGGCATAGGGTGAGAACGCGACCCAATAATCCGAGCCCTGAACTATCGCGTTGCAAAGTATATTTTGTTTTTCGCTTGCATTTCTGATTGCCCGTGGAATAATCACTGAACGCCACGGCATTCCGCCGGGCAGAGAAGAAAGTTATGACGCAGCGATTTAAACAATATAGTTCCGAACGCCACGCCGCGTGGTTATCGATGCCAGTCGGTATCGATAACACCGGTCTGTGCCTACGCTCATAACTCCCCGCCTCGCGGCCGGGAGTTCTTCCCGGCGACTGAAGCCAACGCCTTTATCTCTCCGGGAAGCATTTGGTGGGTGGTCGGCCCTGACCTCATGCTTTGTTGCGTTTCGCGCTAGCGAAAGTCGCATGGAATGGCCTTTTATCAGGCAAATTCCCGCGATTCGCCGCGCCCAAGCTACGCCTGTAGCTCAATGGCAAGAGTGCCGGTCTTACATACCGGCGGTTGCTGGTTCAAGTCCAGCCAGGCGTACTGCGGAGAAGCTGCGCCCATGAAGCACCGGCGTGCTGTTAGCTCAGAGGTAGAGCACTCCGTTGATAACGGAGAGGTCGAAGGCTCGAACCCTTCACGGCACATATGTTTGGCGCGTTCTATAGAAACGTTCCATATTGCATCGGAAGCTCAAACGGATGAGCGCCGGTCTACGAAGCCGGTGGTTGCAGGTTCGAATCCTGCCCGGTGCACTACGTGCTACAGGTGGTGGCATCTAATGGGAACGCACTCGTAGCTCAATGGCAGAGCTGCCGCCTCTTAAGCGGAGGGTTACAGGTTCAAGTCCTGTCGGGTGCACTGGATCGGTATTGGAGCCTCGCGTGAACGAGATCAGACGCAAACGGTGGCCGGTTTAGCGGCGCACCGGTAGCTCAACCGGCTAGAGCCACCGGCTTTTAACCGGAGGGTTGCGGGTTCGAATCCCGCCCGGTGCATGAAGGACGGACGGTGGAAACGGTCCAGTAGCCCAACTTGGCAGAGGCGGCCGTCTCAGAAGCGGCTTGTTACAGGTTCGAATCCTGTGTGGACCATCGAAGTGTTTGAACGAGTTCGTGTTGCGGAAGCTCAAACGGATGAGCGCGGCCCTCCGAAGGCCGAGGTTGAAGGTTCGAGTCCTTCGCGCAACGCCTGAGTACATCCTGGGCCTGTCGTCTAACGGTAAGACCGCCGGTTTGCACCCGGCGAATGAGGGTTCGATTCCCTCCAGCGTCCACTGAGGTGCCGCTCCGGTAGCCCAATGGCACGAGGCGCGCGGTTGAGAGCCGCGTCGTTGCAGGTTCGAGTCCTGCTCGGAGCATGCGAACGAATGGCCGCAGTAGCCCAACGGCAGAGGCGGCGCTCTCAAGAACCGCGCAGGTGCAGGTTCGACTCCTGCCTGCGGCAATGGTGAAAGGAACGCGATCATGCGTAGTGACGGATCATCATCATCTACCTACGGAGGGTTAGCCTAACTGGTAAGGCACTCGTCTCGAAAACGAGCGTGGCACGATTCGCCTTGGGGGTTCGAGTCCCTCACCCTCCGCTGAACGCATCACGATGTGATGCGCCTGGAGGGTTGGCAGAGTGGCCGATCGCGCCGTGTTGCTAACGCGGATCCCGGTGAAAATCGGGACGAAGGTTCGAATCCTTCACCCTCCGCTGAACGTGAGTTCTTTGACAAGTTGCGTCCTTGTTCGTTGCCGCCATGGCTCAGTGGTAGAGCGCCCGGTTGTCAGCCGGTGGGCATGGGTTCGATTCCCATTGGTGGCGTTCCGCGCGGCGGAAGGGTGTTGAGCGCCCGCCGACCCGCGCACTGCACGGTACTGCCAGCGGCCCGCCACGCGATCCACGTCGCGACGATGCGGCCACGGCGACCGTGCGTTCCGCGGACTTAGCTCCAACGGTAGAGCGGCGGTTTGAAGCACCGCGTCGTTCCTGGTTCGAATCCAGGAGTCCGCATTAGGTAAGGCTGAAGGTGGAAGGGTGAAGGATGAAGTAAGAGAGGAGCGAAGTTTCGCCATCCGATCTTTGTCATCCTTTATCCCTCTACCTTCATCCTTACCCCCACGCAGTGGTAACTCAACGGCAGAGTGCCGGTCTTCCAAACCGGGAATGCGGGTTCGAGTCCCGCCCATTGCTTTCACGCCTCAGTAGCTCAATTGGCAGAGCACCGCCCTCGTAATGCGGTAGTTGCTGGTTCGATTCCAGCCTGTGGCTTTGCATGCATGTTGTGGATGATTGACAGGAGCGTAGCTCAAAGGCAGAGCGGCGGCCTCATAAGCCGTAGGGTGTTGGTTCGAGTCCAACCGTCTCCTATTGGATTGCCGATTTGAAATTTGCGATTGCCGATTGAGAAGCCTACGCATCGGCGGCGCTTTTCCTCAATCGCAAATCGGCAATCAACAATCGGCAATTGAAATACTCAGGGATAGTTTAACCGGTAGAACCCCTGGCTCTGAACCAGGCCCATGAAGGTTCGAATCCTTCTCCCTGAACTTCACCCGGCGCGGGCCCCTGGGGCGGGACGGCCCTCGCCGGCGAATGAGCCGTCGTCCAACCGGCAGGATGCTGGGCTTTGATCCCGGAGATCGTGGTTCGAATCCATGCGGCTCAGCTTTGAGATGACCGACCGATACCCATGTAGCTCAATCGGTAGAGCGTGCGACTGTTAATCGCATCAATGGTGGTTCGAATCCATCCGTGGGTGCTTTCCGTGTATCGCTCCCGTCATCTAAAGGTCAGGACGACCGGCTTTCAACCGGAGAATGTTGGGTTCGAGTCCCACCGAGAGTGCTTGCGACATCAGCCTGTAGCTTAACTTGGCAGAGCACGTGCCTCGGGCGCACGGGGGTGAAGGTTCAAATCCTTCTAGGCTGACTGTTTCTGATAGGTTCCCACGCGTAGGTGGCAGAGCGGCAAATGCAGCGGCCTGTAACACCGCCGGCCTTCGGGTCTACGGGGGTTCGATTCCCTCCCTACGCATTCGTGATACGCCGTCAGTCCCATGGCGGGACGCTGGTCTCCAAATCCGGAGTGGGCAGGTTCGATCCCTGCACGGCGTGCTGGTACGAGAAGTCGACGACCGCGTGGTCGAGTGGTTCAGGCGACGGCCTGCAAAGCCGGTCTACGCAGGTTCGATTCCTGCCGCGGTTTTCGGAGAGGAACGTGAACGAGGACGCAGCGATCGCGCAATGGTGGCTGTAGCTCAATGGCAGAGCGCCGGACTGTGAATCCGGACCGCGTGGGTTCGATTCCCATCGGTCACCCTGCTTTTTAACCCGAAAGGATGGACGACATGGCAACTCAGACGATCAACGACAACCAGGTGCTGCACGCCCGCTACGGTGGGCGCAGCTTCGACGTGCCGCTGCAGGCGCTCGACCTCACCGGCGCATCGCCCGACCGCGAGGTCAAACAGCGACTGGCCGGGTACCTGGAGGTGAACCCGCGCCAGCTCGACGCGTACGTGGTCGACCGTCACACCAACGGCAACCTCACGCTGCGGCCGGAAGCGGTATTTGGATGAAGGACGCAACGATCGAAGGAGACACACAGAGTCCGAGGCGGCTGGCGCGCTGCGCCCAATGACGAGAGCATACAAACGGAACGACTGGCGGTTTCATTCGCCGTCAGTCGAAGGTTCGACTCCTTCCGGCCCCTTCTCGCTATCACGCGGGGCCGGTAACACGCTTCCGCAACTTGCGCAGCGCGTCAGCCGCCTCGGATGAGATAGGAAAATCTGATCGCGATCGTGCCAAACGGCATGAGCATACAAACATTGACTCGAGTGGTTGCAGGTTCGAATCCTGCCGGCCGCTTATGTAGTGGCCGTAGCTCAAATGGATAGAGCATTCGAAAGTTTACCCGGCTCACGTGACTTGCACGGGCGCGATCAGAATGCGGTACAGAATTAGTGAGGAGTGACAGAGAAAACAGTCGTGAACCGTATGCGTGCGTCCGCGCCCAACGGCCGGAGCATACAAACCCTTCCAGAGGTGGATGTCGCGGGTTCGAATCCCGCCGGGTGCATTGGTCTTGATCAGACGCGTCCGTAGCTCAGTGGTAGAGCGCCAGAAACGTGGCTCAAGCGACTCGCGCGCACGCCCGCATACGGTTCACGACGAAACGGACATCAGGGACGAGCTAGCGCCCAACGGCGAAAGCTTACACACAAGTGCGGGTTCGACTCCCGCCGCTCCACCATGTGGGGTGTCGTCTAACGGTAGGACACAGGTTTTAGGAGCCTGCAACAACACGCTTGCGCGACTCGCGCAAGCTCGTGCCTGATTTTGTACAGGTCAAGCGCCCACGCCCGCATCCGCGGCATTCGGCACTTGGCATTCGGCATTTTTGAACGAGGGAGGTCATCACCATGGAACGCAACGAACAGGACATTCGGATCGAGCTGCTGAACACGCTGCTCACCACGCCGCACCGCAAGTTGGAACAGATCCACCCGGTGCACGCGAACATCGTGAAGACCGACCCGCGGTTCTACGTGCAGCTGGCCGCGTGGTACGTCGACCACGGCGACGTACGCGACCACAAGGAGATGTTCGTGGCGATGCTGTCGCTCAGCGACTTCCCGGGTCACCGCGAGGTTGGCTTGGCGATGCTGCGCGATCTGCCGCCGTACCAGGTGGGGCGCGTGCTGGATTTCGTGAACGGTCGCAAGACCACGCGCAAGGTGCCGGTGAAGCCGACCGGTAAGGCCAAGCAGCGGTCGCAGCGTCAGCAGCAGCAGGCGGCCCCGGCTCGTCCGGGTTTCCTGCGTCGCATGGCGCGGAAGCTGCGCCACCAGCAGGCGGTTCCGGTAGCGCAGGCCGAGGTTCAGGTACCGGTGGCAACGCCGGCGCCGGAGCTGAAGCCGCAGTTCCGTCTGGAAACGGAATCGTTCGGCCTGTTCCGCAGCCCGCCGCGTTCGATGCGCACGGAGATCGTGCGTTACCTGCGCGAGCGCGAGGCGGACGCCGACTGGTTCGACAGCACGGTGCTGTCGTCGCGCAAGTCGCTGAAGCGCATGTACGCCCTGTTGCACGTGCAGCCGGGCGAACGGGCGCAGCGCATCCTGTTCGACGACAACCCGCCGGCCGACAGCCGGCTGTACGCCCTGCGTGCCCTGGCCAAGGCGGCGACGCCGATGGAACAGGCGCAGGCGATCGTCGACAACGCGATCCCGTACCGGGTGGCGAGCACGGTGGTGCGGCAGATGACGCCGACCGTGTTGGCTGCGCTCATCGACCGCATGAGCCCGCAGGAGCTGATCAACAACGTCGCCTCGCTGAGCAAGCGCGGCGCGATGGACCAGCCGGAGCTCAAGGCGCTGATCGAGCAGAAGCTCGAGCAGGCCAAGGGCGCCAAGCGGGTGAGCGCGTTCAAGGCCGAGACGGCGATGGCATCGGCCAATGTGTCGGCCGACGTGCGGGCCAAGCTCGAGCAGGTCGCCGACGCGCAGGTGAAGGCGAAGGGCTCGATCAAGCGGCCGACGGCGTTGCTGATCGACAAGTCGGGCTCGATGTCGGTCGCGATCGAGCTCGGCAAGCGCATCGGCGCAATGCTCAGCGCGATCACCGAGGCGGAGCTGTACGTGTACGCGTTCGACACGATCGCGTACCCGGTGGCCCGCGGCGGGGACGACTTGGCGTCGTGGCACACGGCGCTTGCGGGCATCAACGCCGGTGGTGGCACCAGCTGTGGTGTCGGTGTCGACGTGCTGCGGCAGCGGCGGCAGTACGTCGAGCAGATCATCCTCGTGACCGACGAGGGTGAGAACAGCGGCCCGCTGTTCGTGCCCACGTTGCAGCGGTACTGCGCCGAGATGCGCGTGCAGCCCAACGTCTGCATCGTCCGTACCCCGGGCGCGGTGACGCACCTGGAGAACGCGTGCAAGACGGCCGGCGTGCCGGTCGACACGTTCCAGTTCAGCGGCGACTACTACGCGCTGCCGAACCTGGTGCCGCTCATCAGCCGTCCGAGCAAGCTCGAACTGCTGATGGAAATCATGATGTACCCGCTGCCGAAGCGGCGGGTGGCCTGATGTTGAACCGGGCAGGCGCGGAAACGCGCTTGCCCGGCCGCATCGGCACGAAATGAAGGAGAACATCCGATGCGCGAAGATATGGCGAAAGTATTGGTCGAACGCCCACGGATTGGGCGCGGCCTGAAGTATCCCCGTGGTGCGGGTCGCGAACGCCTGGAGAACCGACCTACGCGCGAGCCCATTAAACGGCCTCACCGCAACCGCGAGAAACACTTGAACGAGAACCTCGCGCCGTTGCGCCGGTTCCTGCTCGGTCATGTCGGTCAGCCATGGGACAAGGTCTACAGCGAGATCTGCGAGCGAATCAACCGCAACTCGGCGGTCCAACTCCACATCTGGCAGCACCTGATGTGGGAGGTGACCCGCGATCCAATTCAACTGGAGCAGCAGTGGGAACGGCAACGGCGTTATGGGCACTATGGACGTGACTGGCTCTACGTCGATCCGGAAACACGCTTGCTTGCATTGTCCCGTCCGAGTGGGCGACGCTCGCACGTGGCCAGAGCGCTCCCGGCACCGTTCGTGACGGAATTGGGAGTCAGGGCGTTCAAGCGGATCAATGGCGTGTGGTACGAGATCCAACTTCGACCCGTCGAGCCGAACACGTTCGACGCCTGGGATGTGTTGCTCAGCCACAGGACCGGCTACCGATCCCGCAAGGTGAACGTGAACGAGCTGAAGCATAGGTACGGGCGCGCCGTCTGCGCAACCGCAAAGCGGCCGCTGACCCGGCAAGAGATACGGACACTGTTGAGCGAAATGAATCAAGTGCGGCGATGAAGACCAACACTAACATCCTCAACCTCATCAACCGCCTGGCGGTCGAGGAAGCGGCGTTCCTGCGCACGCGGTTCTTGGCGCCCGTCGCCCAGGGTGGCTTCGTGCAGGTGCGGATCGCCGGGGCGGTGTGTCGCGTGCGTGTGCGGCCGTTCGCGTTTACGGGGTGGGGCGTCTTTAAGCCGGTGTCCTACTCGATGGCCGTGCTCGATCGCCCCGCGACGCTGTGCGAGCGGGCGGCTTACCTCCAGCTGTTCCCTTCGGCGCGGTTCGTTCTCACGCAGAAGGACGGCGACGCGGATACGTGGTTCGGCCAGCCCGCGCTGGGCGATGACCGGTTCGCGTTCGATGGCCTCGTGCCGATTTGCAGCGTCGATGATGGCGAGCTTTTCGATACCGTCGTTGCCCGGTTCGACGGCAGCCGCTTCTGGTTCGACGGGATCGACCCCACTGCCGACCCGGTGACGGGGGCGTACCTGCGCGAGGCGATCGTGTCGATGCGCGATCCGCGGCGCATCGACCGTAAGGGCCTGACGCCCGAGCAGCGGCTGGCGTACACCGCAAATCACGCCGAGCGCCTTCGCCGGCAGGTCGCCGATCGGCGTGCCAACGGCGAGTACCGCCTGCGCGAGGCAATCGCGCACGCCGGGGCGGAGATGCGCGCCTTCAGCGAGCTGAAGGACGTCTACCGCGTTACCTACACGGTGGACGGCCGGCGTCACACGAGCGTCATTCGTAAGAACGACCTGACGGTGCAGTCGGCCGGTATCTGCTTGAGTGGCGAGGATCGAAAGTTCGACTTGGCGAGCTTGGTCGGCGTGCTACGCGCCGGCCAGCAGCAGGGTGAGATCTTTCACGGACTGCAAGTTTGAGGTGAGCGATGGCCACGATTACCGCACGACATGTTGAGGAATGTTGGGTGCTCACCGGCCAGCGGCGCGGCGGTGTCGGGATGCTCCGCCGTCGCCGCCATTCGATCGGCGAACCGACGACGGTGGCGTTCGACGCGCCGTGGGTGCTGTCGCGCGAGGAATCGCACGGCGACATCCTGGGCTTCCTGCATACGCATCCAACCGGTCCCGCGGCGCCCAGCCGGCGCGACCTGCGCACGATGCGCGCCTGGACCGACGCGTTCGGCAAGCCGCTGCTCTGCCTGATCGCGGCGCCTCGCTGCATGGCGGGGTTCGTGTTCGACGGTGGCGATCATCATGCGGTTGCGCGCATCGTTCAGTTCGACCGCGGATTGACCGTGGCGGTCGAGTAAGGAGTGACCATGGCCGGCAAGTTCCATCATGAAGCGATCTACCGTGGCCCCGATGCGCTCGCTAAGCTGGCGCAGGCGCGGCTGGTCATCTGTGGGGCGGGCGCGCTCGGATCGAACCTGGCCGAGACCTTGGTGCGGCAGGGGGTCGCACGGCTGCGCGTCATCGACCACGACCGGGTGGAAGAGCACAACATCGGTACGCAGACCTACGGCCAATCCGATATCGGTCAGCCGAAGGTGGACGCGCTGCGCAAGCACCTGTTCCGCGCAACCGGCGTTGAGGTCGACGCGATTCGTAAGGAGTTGAACGCTGCCACCACGCGCGCGTTGTTGAAGGATTGCGACATCGTCGTCGATTGCTTCGACAACACCGCCTCCCGTCAGGCCGTGCAAGATCATGCGCGGCAGGCGAAGGTGGCAACGTTGCATGCGGGGCTGTTCGCCGACTACGGCGAGGTGATTTGGGACGAGCAGTATCGCGTCCCGCGCAACGTCGCCGGCGACGTCTGCGACTACCCGCTGGCCCGGAACCTCGTGACGCTCACGGTCGCTATCGCGGCCGAGGCCATCCTGCGTTTCGTCATCGCTGGTGAGCGGAAGAACTGGTCGATCACGCTGCGCGATCTGTCAGTCAGCCAACTGAATGACCGGTCCGCCGACGGCGGACCTGCAGTCTAAGACAAGCTCGGCGGCGCATGCTGCTGCTTCCTCAAACCATGACGGTCCGGCGTTGTCTCACGCCTTGCCATGCTGCCAAAGCTGAACTTGCAATGCTCGGCTCAGTTGGGTGCTTGCATTGTTCGCCCGGCACTATGGCTAGGATTGCCGTCACGGCGTCAAGCCAAAGGGGCCGTTTGTCTCGCGTGGTGCCACTCATCGGACGAATAACGGAATCGTTCAATCCGATTCGTCCAACCGTCCAAGCCTGCCGGCCGGTTGCGTGGCAGTATCTCATTTATGACCAACACATACTCCTCTTCCGAGTTGACGTCCTATGTCCTAGCTCCCGAGCAGATCGAGGCGTACCGCCGCGATGGGTTCATCAACCTGCCGGATGTGTTCGTCGGGGCCGAACTGGCGGAACTACGCGATGTGGTGGCCGGTGCAGTGGACGCCGAATCGGCCGCGCCAGAGTTTACGCCCGACGGAAAGCTGCGCCCGAAAGGTGCGTACGAGCAGATCTTCAAACAGAAGGTGAACCTCTGGCAACGGCATCCCGCCGTGGCACGGTTTGTCACCTCAAGGCGGCTGGGAAATCTGGCGGCGCAACTGGAGGGGGTACCGATGCGCCTGTGGCACGATCAGGCGCTGTTCAAGGAACCCTCGACGAACAACAACAAGACGCCTTGGCACCAGGATGCGCCTTACTGGCCGCACCTGGACATGTGGCGCCAGACGACGATCTGGATCGCGCTGAAGGACGCGACGGTCGTCAACGGCTGTATGGCGTTCGTCGGCGGCACGCACAAGATCGGCCCCGTGCCGGCGATCAACCTCGGCGACCCGCAGGACATCTTCGACTACGCGCCGCACATCAAGCCGGTGAAGCCGAAGGTGGTCGAGCTGAAGGCCGGCAGCGCGACGTTCCACAACGGCCTGACGTTCCACTACGCCGGCCCAAACAAATCCGATGGCGTGCGCGAGGCGTTCGCAATCATCTACATGCCGCACGACACGACCTTCAACGGGAAAGGCCACATGGTGACGGACGGGTTAGGGCTGCGCGAGGGTCAGCCGCTGGACATGGACTTGTTCCCACGCGTCTCCGATAAAGTGTAATTTCCCGCGTGCCCGCAGGTAGCAGGCATCGCTCACAGTCCACGGAAGTTCAGATGCCACGCCCGATCTGCTATCACTGTTCCCTCGCTTCGCTTGGGCCGAATGTGGAGCAGTTGGGGCGTTAACTATGGTGCCCGTAGACGGCGCGGTACGTCATTGGCGACATGTTTCTGTGGCGGTGGAACATGCGACACAGATGGGGGGCGTCGGAGTAGCCCAAGATGAACGCAATGTCGGTAACCGAGTAGCTCGGGTCCATCAGCAACTGGCACGCGCGGTGAACCCGACGGAGCTGAAAGTAGTCGCTGATCGTCCGGCCCGTCGCGCTGCGAAACAGCTTGCTGAGGTAATCGCTGGATAATCCCACCTGTTCCGCCAAAGCGGCCACGTCCAGAGGCGCGGCGGTCTGCACAAGTCGTTCCACGTGGCAAATCGACTTCCAGAGTTCGGCCCGCATGGGCGTCTTGGACGGTACCGTGCGTGCGTACGCCCGACTGAGCCGCGCCAGCACCTTAAGAAAGGCACCGCGGACCAACGTGTTCTGGGTGGCAGCGGCGGCTTCTTCACCATCGATGTCGCGCAGGTCCACCTCGATCGCAGCTCGCTCTGCAGGCGTGAGCGCGAACTCGACGACGTCGGGATTTCCCTGCATGCCGATCACGCTGTTGGCGAGAAACAGCTCAACGAGCCCTGGCTCCGTCCACAGCAGTGCGAGATCGGCCGCGAGCCACTCGGCCAAGTAGTAGACGTTGATCACGCTCGTGTCGGTAATGGGCCTGATCGCGTGAACGCCGGGCGGCGGTACCACGATCACCTGACCCGCCGCGACCCGCGTCTGTCCCATCGCTGTCTCGTGCCACGCCTCCCCCACGACAATTAGGCAGATCTCATGGTACGCGTGATCGTGGCGTGCGACGACGCTCGGAACGTCCAACCACTGCACGCGCACGGGCCGACGGCCCGATAAGGCTACGTCGTCCTGGGAAATCGTCTGCGTTGCCGTGAAAGCCATTTCTATAGCTCGCGCGATGTGGTCGGCGCTGGCGTCCAACGGGCATCGTAGCACTTGCAGAGCCGCGTTCATCGCTTACACGGATACTTTATAAGAGTTTGGCACGCTGGGTCCAACCTGCGGCCTGCGAAGCCGCCTCGAAAGAAATCAGCCCCATTCCCGAGGTCGTAGCTGACATCGAGTTCGACAACGCATAGGCCGTTGGTCGTGAACGTCGCCGAGGGCGCTGACCCCATATGCCATCTCGCCATTGCTGATCCGAGTCGCACTCTACTCATCGTACCTTGCCAGTGAACTCTACCTCGCCGCCATGGGCGGGAATGTCGATCATCCAGGAGCCATCGGCCTGCTGCTCCGCCGAGCCCCTGGTCGCTTGGAGCGTTCCGGGGAATGAGACGCGCGCGACAAGACCAGTGGTAGATCGGACCGTTGCGTAGATGCGATCGTCCCGCAAGGTCAGAGCGAGGGTGGCAGCACCAAACAGGCGCAGGCCGTCTAGTTGGAGCGAGCGCCACGCTTTCGGCAACGCGGGCAGGAGCCGGATCTCGCCCGGTCCGGACTGGACGAGCATGGCGTACAGGGCATCGAGCCCCAGGAACGGCGTCTCAAGGCACAACCCGGCCTCTCGGTAGAGGGTCGTGAACGTAAGGCTGCGTAGGAAGTCGCGGAACTGCTCAATCGCGGCTTCGCCCCTGCCAAGACGCGCGTACATTGCGGCGGCAACGGCGTGGGACCAGCCGGCGAGTTCGCCGCGGCTCAGCCAGTGCTCGATCGACCGCAAAACCCTCGCCGCGCTCTCGGGGGGGCCACAGTCGATATCACCGACGGGCCAGATCCCTAGCAGATGCGAGAAGTGACGGTGGCCGCGGTCGAACACGACGCCACGTCCGACGGCGAACGTTCCGGCGGCGTCGAGCGGATAATCGACCAATCGCCCGACGACGTCCCGCCATTCGGCCGCGTCCGGATCGTCTGGGCATCGATCCGCTAGCAGGCCGCAGGCCCAGCGCAGTAGGGAAAGGTCGTAGTGACAGTCGGCCGCGGCCTTGTACTCGGGGGAGAACGTCTCTCGCAGGTGCCACTTGCCATCGTCTCCCTCCAGCAGCAGCTGCGCATACAACTTGACCCCACGGCGCAGCAGTGGGATGAGGCGAGTGCGAATCGCGTCATGATCCCCCGCGTGCTCCAGCAGCCACCAGACGGTGTGGAGGGCCCACAGCAGATTGCCAGCTTCGCGCCCCTCTAGCGTGGGGTCGGCTTCGTTGGCGATCATCGTCACGGGTGAGTCGAGATCGAAGCTGCTGGCTCGGCCGATCGCCAGCGCGCCCGTGTCCTGCCAATCCTCCGGCAGGTTTCGCCGCAGTTGCTCGACGTTCCGCTCCAGGATGCGCAATAGTGGGGCGGCCAACTCAGTCCGGTTTCCGGTCGCCAGGTGCCGGTACATCATCTGCGTGTTCAAGTTCCACCAGATGCCCGGCCAAGGCGTGTGGCAGTACCACGGGCCCAGCAGGTCGAGCAGTTGAAGGTGCGGCCGCATGAGGCAGCCGATCTTGTACTGCTGCAGCCACCAGAATCGCTCGGTCTGCGGATCATCGGGCAACTTGAGCGCCAGCCGAGAATAGTGCTGAGACCACCAGTCCCGGTGCTCTTCTACCAACGTGGCGGGATCGCGTTCGCGCGCGTCACGAATGGCTGAGACGGGATCGAAAGCGCCCGCCGCCTCGACGGGGTGAGAGTAGGCGAGCGTTGCGTGGAAGCGGCCTTGCTGCGGTGCCGTGCTGTGCTGTGTCCATGCGACGGTGTAACTGCGGCCGCCGCCGATGCTCTGCTCGTGGAGGGCAATGTCATCCTCCTGGGTCCGGCGGGCGGGTGGATGTGGGTCGTATGTTGCCGATTCTTCATAGTCGACCCGGCCAAGCACGCGGACGACACCCGCGGGCGCGGGCAGGAAGTTGATCGCGGCCGGTACCTCATCACCGTAAGCCGTTTGCTCAATCATCAGGATCGGCCGCGTCGCATGGACGATCGCTCGCAACTCGATCCGCCCGCGCGACGTGAGCACGGTTCCGCGCAGCTCCGCCACCGCCAAGTTCAATTCCATCTCGATGGCATCGATGGTCCCCGCCGGCCGCAAGGTAAAGCGCCCCACCATGAACCGCGCCGACGTCGGTCCCTCCGGGATGCGGGGCACCGGCTGCGTCAGGTCGGCCCGATTGAACGCGAACAGGATTGTGTTCGCGTTGCCGTCAAACCGGTCGGGCGATTGCCGATGCACGACCGCGCCGATCAAGCCGTTGCCGAGAATGGGCCCGTCGAAGAAGTACCCCGACAGCGCCTCCCATCGCGGCCAATGGTGTGCCGGCGGGAGGCGATCGTCGTCATGGAAGGGTGTCGACTCGCTCATCAATCATCACTCCAGGATTACGTGCATCGATCAAGGCAATCGTGCGATGCTGTGGAGGCGGTCGCCGTAGTGACGGCCGCGCACCTCCAAGCAGCGACATCGGTGACGACCGTCCTTCGAAGCAGGGGGCCACGGCCGATCGGGTTTGCGTGCGGCTGGCATTGTGCCACCGAAAGCCATCGCGCGTCCAACGGACGATAATGTCATCGGACGCGGGAGTCGGAGGCGAATCATTCGGTCGAAGTATTGTGCGATCTTCAGTTTCAACACTGGCAACGTGCCGCCGGTATAGACCGTCACAACGGCTTTAGCACAAGTATCGGTACTCAGGATTGGTGCGCCGCCTCACATCAATTGGCGGTTGCGGCATTTGTGCCAAAAACGGGAGAGCCCATGAATCGTATCCAGGCAGCGGTCTGCGTCGTGTCGTCAGTCCTGCTACACGGGGCGTGTCTGGCGGCGGAACCGGTATGGGTTGAGGGCGAGTCGGCGACGGCCGTATCGGGCGCCGACGTGAAGCCAGGCAGCTCGCGGCCCGGCATCCTGTCGGCGGGACAGTGGATGACCTTCTCGACAGACGAAGATAACACCCCGACCGACGGTGTGACGTTGGCTTACGACGTGAACGTGCAGTCGGCCGGTAAGTACGTGCTCTGGGCCCGAGTTGGCTTTGAATGGGTGCGCGCCGACCTGGCGTTCCGTGTCGATGGTGGCGCCTGGCAGGAAATGCCGGCCGATCATGCGACCACTAACGTGGTGGAACTGGCGGTGTGGAGCGAACTCGCCTGGGATCAAGGGCCCGTTTTGGACCTGTCGGCCGGCCAGCACAAGCTGGAGGTCCGCTTCACACGGCCGGAAAAGAACGACCGGTTCATCTTCGGGCTCGACTGCATCGCGCTGATCCCCGAGGGACTGCAATGGACACCGGACAACACGCTCAAGCCCGGCGAGACCTACAACGCCGACGTCGATCAGCAGGCTGCAAAGGTGATCCACGCAGTGCCTGCATCGTCGGCCGAGGCACGCATCGAAGTGCCGTTGAGCGAGTTGTGGCAGGTGGCGCGCTTTGACGACCCGAACATGGATGCGGCCCCCTACAAGCCCACCAAGGAGCTGCCGGAAAAGCAGCTGCATTGGCGGGGGATTAAGGTGCCGGCCGATGCATGGACCGAACGGCCAGAGCTATCGTTTGGCCATCGGGTGGCCTACCGGACGCGGGTGGATGTGCCGTCTGATCTCGACGGCAGATCGTTCCTGCTGCACTTCGGCGGCCACGCGTGGATCACCAGCGTCTTCGTGAACGGGCAGTTCGTTGAAGGCCGGCAATCGACGATGGTGCCGATGGACTTTGACATCACGCGCGCCATCAAGCCAGGGCAGACCAACACGATCGAAGTGGTGATCAAGGGGGCGTACTACGCCATCGACCATCAGCCCGGCCAGCTCAATCGCAGTCGCAATCAGCCGCGCACCGAGCAGTTCCTCAAGTACTTCAAGTGGATCGACTGCACCTATCCCACCGGCAAGATTGGTGGCGAGGCCATCCAGACCGGCCTGACGCGCCCGGCCACGCTGATCGTCGCCGGTCCCGCCTACACCTCCGACGCCTTCGTGCGCACCAGCGTGAAGGACATGCGCCTCGACGCCGACGTGGAGGTCACGAACCCACAGGGCCAGGCGATGGAGGTGACCCTAAAGACCGAGGCGGTGAACGACCGCACCGGCGAGGTGGAGAAGACATTCGCCCCGCGGACGCTCTCGATCCCAGCCGGTGGAAAGGCGTCGGCCGCGATCGGTGATAAGTGGGCCGATGCGAAGCTCTGGTGGCCCTCCGAGTCGATCAAAGATATGCCCACATGCTACCAGTTGCGCACGACGCTGCTGGTGGACGGCAAGCCCGTCGATGTCCGCAATACCCTCTTCGGCTTCCGCGAGTTGGCGGTGGACGGCCGACACGTGACGATCAACGGCATTCGCTGGCGGCCGCACATGTGGAACGCGTGGGGACCCACGGGTTCGGCTGCGGCGCTGGACGAGTACTTCCGCTGGAACAACCGCGGCATGCGCATGAACGCCCTCGACACTGAGGTGTTCGACCGCAGCGGCATCCCCGGCCGCATGAGTTCAGCGTGGGAGGGGATGTTCGGCAACGTCGCGCTGGAGAACCCGCGGATGTGGGAGAACTGGAAGCTCCACATCGCCCAGCAGGTCAAGGCACATCGGAACAGCCCGAGCATCTGGAACTGGGAGGTCGGTAACGAGGTCGGCATGATCACCGGCCGGCTCTTCTTCGGCGACAAGATCGCCAAGCACGAGAAGCAGATGGCCGAGGTCGTCGAGGTGGCAAGGCAGCTCGACCCGACCCGGCTTGCGGTCGAGAGCGGCGCCGGCGATTTCGGCGGGCTCAACGAGGTGAACAGCTGGCACTATATGACCGGCGAGTTCAGGACGCCGCGAGAGTTCTACGAGTACAACATCGGTGCGGTGTCGCAGAAGCGCGAGGGCGACATGCAGACCCTCTACCGTTGGGATGGGAACCGCCCGCAGATTCAAGGCGAGGAGTTCTACTTTCCCGGCATGGGCAACTTTGCGTGGTTCGGTGGCCCGAAGGTCTACCGCGGCAAGCAGTTCCGCGACGCTGCCGGCGGCAAGTATGGTCGCATCTACACCGAGGGCGGCCGCTGGCAAGACGTGTACATGTTGAATCCCTGCACTGGGCCGCTGCCGACGATCGAGAAGTCGATGGCGGCTCAGGCGGTGTTCATCCGGGAGTACAACAGCGCCTTCTATCCTGAGGCAACGGTGACGCGGACGATCAAGGTCTTCAACGACACGCGCTCGAACGCGACGCTCGACTTCCGCTGGCGCGTCGAGTTCAACGGGAACGTCGCCGACCAAGGTCAGAAGTCGTACGAGTTAAAGGCGGGCCTGAATCAGGAAGACACGATAACGGTCCGTATGCCGTCGGTGCAGGAGCGCACGGACGGCAAGCTCATTCTCGAGTTGTTCAACGGCGAGACGCGCGTCTTTGAAGACAGCCGGGCCATTGCCGTGCTGCCCGCTGCGGCGCCTGCCGCACTGTCGGCCGAGACGCTGGCCGTGTTCGATCCCCAAGGCAAGGTGGTGGGATGGCTCCAGCAGCGCAAGGCGCCGATGGCCGCTATTGACGATCTGGGCGCGATCCCGGCCGGCGCGAAAACCCTGCTCGTCGGGCCCGGTGCCATCACGGCCGAGAATCATCAGTCCGTTGCAGCGGCGTTGCGACAGTTCGTCTCCGCCGGGAACACCGCTATTGTGCTGGAGCAGGCCAACCCGCTTCGCGAGGCGGACTTGCCCGTCGCTGGCATCCTGCTCGCCGGTAAGGAGAAGGGCAAAGCGGCTCGCCCCGAGTGGGAGAAGGTCGGCGGCCATACCGGTGCGATCGCTCACCCGATGGCGCTCGCACACCCCGTGCTGAACGGGCTGTCCCCCGACGACTTCTTCACGTGGGCCGGCGCCGATCAGCTCAACTACCGTCTGAGTTACGCTACGCCGCCCAGCGGGTCGGTCAATCTGATCCAAGCAGGTGAAGACCTGTCGCTGGCCCCCATGTTCGAACTGTTGGTCGGTCGCGGATCGTATCTGCTGAGCCAATTGCTGGTCGGCGACAAACTGGGATCGGATCCGGTTGCCGATCGCCTGCTGACCAACGCCCTGAGCTGGGCCGCCGCACGCGCAAACGCCACGGCGACGCGGACGGTCGTGGTCGCCGGTGACCCGGCGTTCGCCGCGTACGTCGATGGTCTTGGCATCGCGCAGGAGAAGAGCCCGGACGTGAAGGCGGCGCTGGCCCTAGATGCGAACGTGTTAGTCGTGTCCGCCACACCGGCGAACCTGCGAGCGCTGCTCGATAACGCGCCGGCCGTCCAAGCAATGGCTGAACGTGGCGGCTGGATCATGCTCGCCGGGCTTGATGAAGCGGGCCTGGCCGCCTTCAGCAAGCTGGTCGGCATCCAACACCGCATCCGCCCATTCCGCAAGGAAAGTGCGCTCATCGACGCGATGGACGACGCCCTCACCATGGGCATCTCCGACCGCGACGTGCAGCAGATCGATCCGGAGGTGATCATGCCTTGGACCGGCACGCATCGCGTTTCGGGCAAGTTGTTCAGCAACGTCGTGGACGCCTCCGACGAGATCGCCTCGTTCGCGAAGGTCGGTAGCTTGAAGGAGGGCAGCGACCTGCCGCTGACCGACGGGCTGACAGCACAGACCTTCTGGCGCTACACTCAGTATCTCTCCGCAGACGGCGGGGAACAGGTGACGTTGGAGCTCGATCGTCCGGACACGATCAAGGCGATCGAACTGTGGCAGAGCGATGCCTACATTTGGGCGAAGGACATCGAGGTTCTCCTCGACGGCACGGCGGTGACGCAGTTCACCCTGAAGGACCAGATCGGCTGGCAAACGATCGAGCTCCCGCCGACGCAGGCGAAGCAGATCGCCATCAAGCTGCTCTCGACCTACCCGCCCGCGAAGGAGGTCAGCAACCAGCTGGTGACATTCGACGAGTTGCGCATCCGTCGCGAGTTGCCGGCAGACCATGCCAAGCGGGTGATTCCGCTCACGACGCCCTGCGGAATCGTGAAGTACCCGATCGGCAAAGGTGGCGTTCTGCTGAACCAGGTGCGCTACGATGGCGACGACCTGCCGGAGAACCTGGCGAAGAAGAAGTTGCTGTTCTCGGCGCTGCTGCGGAACCTGGGCTCGACCTTCAGCCAGTGATGGGGACGCCGGGGGCCACAGCCTAAGCGTGTGATCCAATGCGCCCGGCCCCACCCTCTGGGCTAGGCGCGCAAACGCCCGCGATTGGTCGGCGTTCACGTCGCGCGCAACCGCGATTGCCGTCGGTACGTCGTCGGCGTCATGCCGAAGTGCTTGCGGAAAGTCGCGCTGAAGAGCTTAGGGTTTGCGTATCCGCTGCGCTCGGCGACGTCGGGCATCGGCAGGTCGGTGGTCGCCAGCAGCCGCTTGGCCTGCTCGGCGCGGGCGCGGTGGATCTCCTGAAGGATGCTGCGTCCCAGCAACGTGCGGAATCGCCGCTCGAGCCACCGGCGACTCACCGGAACGGCGCGTAGCACATCGCCCACGCCCAGCCCGTCGCCAGCGCGCGTGCGGACGAAGCGGACGGCATCGGCGACGGCGGGCTCGTCGACGGCGAGCACGTCGGTGCTCTGGCGCGCGATAACCCCAATGGGCGGCACCTCGATCGGACGTCGCGGCGGCTTGGCTCCCTGCATCAGGCGGTCCAACAGCCCTGCCGCCTCGTACCCGATGCGGTCGGCCGCCAGCGCGACGCTGCTGAGCGCCGGATAGGCCGAGGCGCACAGCGGCTCGTCGTTCTCCACGCCGATCAGCGCCACGTCCTCTGGCACGCGAATGCCGTGCGAGCGGCAGACCTCGGCGACCTCCCACGCGCGGTGGTCGTGCGCCGCCAGCAAGCCGATCGGCTTGGGGCAGTCGCTCAGCCATCGCCACAGCGCCACCGCGTCGGCCGGTCGCTCAAACCTTTCGGAGCCAAGGCGGTAACGCTCGAAATCGTACAGGTGAAACGACATGCCCGCCGCGTGCGCTGCCGCCGACATCAATGGGGAGAAACTGTTGTGCCAGCCATACCCAGCGTAACCGACATGCCGCAGGCCGCGCGACGCGAAGTGCTCGACGGCCAAGTCCACCACAAGCGTTTCGGGCGTGCCGACCGAGGGAACGTTTTGGTAATCGAGCGACGCGCTAACTACTGGGACTGCAAGTTCACGCAAACGATCGAACACGCTGGCGTCGGCCAATTGGGTGACGACGGCGTCCGGCTTCCAGAGGCGTAGCGCCTCGAGCGGCACGTCTTCGGGCGCCAGGTGCCGAAACGCCCAGTCCACCGTGGCTGACTGCGCGTATGCCGTCGCCCCGCGCAGCACGCCGCGCCCATACGCCCCGTCCAACCGCAGCATCAGCAAGATTGACCGTGCCACGACCCCACCATACAGCCGTTGTCGCGATTACGGAAAATTTTTGCGCGTTTCAGCCAAGCCATCCTGCAGTGTGGAGGTATTCTTGAAGCGTTGGCGGATCGCCGCCCACCTCAGTTATTCGGCGCGTCACGCGCCCTGTCACATCGTCGCTTCAGGAGGAGAGTTTTCATGGTCCGCACCCAACTGCTTACGCTCGTCTTGTCCGCCGGTGCCGCGTTGTCTTTCGCACATGCCGACCTGCACGGTGCCGTGATGACGTTCTCCGTCCCCGACCAAACTTTGGGCAGCAATGGTCCCGACAACGGCACATACACTGAGGCGGGATTCCAGATCCGCGAGCACTCCTTCACCGGTATCAACATCGATCAGGGCCTGCTCCAAGACGGTGGCTGGGGCGGTGACAGTGGCGAGGGTGGCGGGTTCGAGATGACCAGCACGATACCTGGCGAGCTGTTCTCATTGGTGTCATTTGACGGTAAGACGCGCTACGGTAATCCCCCCTCAGTCACGGTGCGTGGCTACGACGCGGCGGACTTTTTGGTCGGATCGGCTGAAGTGTTCACGCTAGCGGGAACGATGGCGACCTACACGCTTCCCGCGTCGTTCACGAGCCTGTCGCGCGTCACGTTCAGCAATCAAAGTGATCCCGAGTTCGACAACATCACGCTGGCCGCCGCCGCCGTCCCTGAGCCGACGACGCTGGGCCTACTGAGCGTCGGGGCGATGGGCCTGCTGGCCCGCCGCCGTTGCGCAGCGGTGTAGCTCGGGGCCTGGTACTTCACGGACCGCTGGAGTTCGCACTACTCAATGAACGACCGGTTCAGCGCACTGTACCGTTGGCAGAGTGCGATCGGCGCTTATGGTTTCGATTGGGACAAGCGCCCGACACGAATCACGCGCGTGCGATCAGGCACGGTGCTGACGTTCGATGGTTCGGTCATCTCCAACAATCCGGGTGCAGACCCGTTCTACTTTTCGACCCACGGCAATCCGAACTGGAACCCACCGCTGGGCCAGTGGGGCAACTTTGCACCCTGGCCGGTCGACCGCGCGAACGGTAAAGGGTCGCGGCGTCACAACGGCACGTTCAGCGTCGGGTTTGTCGACGGGCATGTCGAGCAACAGAAGAAGATCGACGCGAACGAATTCTAAGTGTGCGCGCTCACGTAGAGCATCGTCATCAACAGGCATGAAGACGCCCGGTCAACCTTACGGTTCGCCGGGCGTCTTCATTTGCGCTTCAACACCGTCATCCGAGCGCTGGCGGTGCGCTCTCGGCAGCGCCGATACCCAGTTGGTCTGATTATTGGTGATCTCGACACCGCAGCGGTTGAGGCCAGCCTGAGTTTCGCACTACTCATGGGCCGGCGCAGGGCGGTAAATCCGCAGCGCCGCGATCGGCGGCACTTTATCATCGTTCGCCGCGGCAGCAGTTAGCGTCAGCACGTGCTTGCCGTTTGGCAGCCCCTGCACGAGCGTCGTTATCTGCCCCGCGGCGGCCTCACCATCGCTGAACGGAGCATATTGATCGACGAACATCGGCAGGGCGGACCAGGTGATCGTGAACCCTTCGGGCAAAGGCGCGTTGAAGCCGCGAAAGTAGTCGGCCGGATCGATGCGCACCCGACCGGAATTCGACTTGAAAGGCTTGCCGCTTTCGCCAATGCCGTCGGGCCCCGTGACGGACCCATCGACCCGAAACGACCACGATTTGGAATCGGACTCCACCGTCGTCACCGTGTAGGTCCAACGCTCGGGGATGAGCGGCGTCTCCCGATCGATGCGCTTGATGAACAGCGGTGACCACGGTTGCGGGCTGGGCCGGCTGAAGCGGTAGCATTCGGGGTAGCTTGACGGCTTGCGACCATCGATTAGTACGTCCACTGGCGCACTGCGATGCTCTGTTACCTCAGCCGCCGAGGCGGGCGCAGTGATCACGTCGACGCGGTTCCCTTCGAACTCGAGGACGAGCTTTCCCCGTTCCCATCGTACGTCTTGCCCGATCTCCACGTCGCGCACCGGCTGCTGCTGGTCGGCAGGTGGCGGCAGGTCGGGGCGGTACACCAGGTGACGTGAGATCAATTCGGCCAAAAGATAGTTGCCGTGGGCATTGAGGTGTACGGCGTCCGACAGCAGGGCGGACGGCTGCAGGTCGTTGGCGCGCAGGTAGTCCAGCCAAGCCGTGCGTACGTCGACCAGGCCACACCCATACTTGTTGGCGGTGGCAGGCAGGAAGTGGCCGTTCATCAGCTGGTCCCACCACGCGCCGGTGTCGCTCTGCTGGGTCGCCGTAGGGTCGGGCCACTTGGTGACGTGGTCCGTCTGAATCAGGACCTCGGCCGTCGTGCGTGCGCGCGTTTCGCGGATGATCTGCTCGTACGTGTCCTGGCCGCCGTAGACGTGGAAGATGACCAGGTCTGGATAGAACGGATACAGGTCGTGCTCTGCCGACCGCACCAGGAGCTGCGAAGCGAATCCCCCGATCGCGCGGTTCTCGATCGTGAGGTCGGCGTGCGGGAACCTCGCGCGCAGGTCATCGGCCACCTGTTTCGACCAATCCTGTTCCGTGATCGATTGACCGTAAAACAGGATGCGCACGCGATTGCGGCGCTCCGGCGTGCTAGTGGCCAGCAGCCGCATCGTGCGCTGGATGCCCAATCCCAATACCGACACGTCCGTCGGCGGTGCGGGCGCGGGAAACGCCGCTTGCGTTGTCGCGGCGACGGCCGGGGCCGGCGCTGGGGGCGGTGCGTTATTTCGGTGATCGGTTTGACCATGCGCGACAGCGCAGAGCAATCCGGTGCTCGTTGTCGCGATCGCAAATGCGGAGGTACCTTTCATCGTATTCGCTCGCTCTCGTATAGGTCGGCTGTCGCGGCTCATTCTGCCGCGGCCGCAGGCAGGAATGCCGTCACCCTCGATGCCGGCGGCCCGGGCCCGCTTTACACTGTACGACCTGAAGCACGCAGTCGTTGTCGAAAATTCCAGGCGCAGAACGAGAATCTGACCAGATCGACGAACTAACGGGCTAGCCCCGATAAGCATTTGAGGATCGGACTTTCGCGGCGTGAAAACGGAGGTCGAAGCGATGCGCGAAGCACGGCCCGTAGGGCTCGGCCCGTCTCGCGGCGGGCGACGCTTTACGACTGCGAGGGCGCAACCTAGGATCGGCTCGACGGCGAGGGGACGGGCCGTCGGGAGGTTCATCGAATGGCGGACGGCGATGTGTCGCGGCGGGAGTTGAAACTGGTGTTGATTGGTGCGGGCAGCTTCGTGTTCGGGCCCAGCGCGGTGCACGACGCGATCGAGCGGCACAAACTAAATGACGTGACCCTTGAATTGGTCGATCCGAACGCGGAAGCGGTCGAGGCGATGGCGGCGTTCGCGCGCGGGCTGGCGACCCGGGCTGGCGTGCGGGCGACGGTGCGGACTCACGCGAATCGTGAGGCAGCGCTCGACGGTGCGGACTTCGTCCTGTGCGCGGCGGCGGTGGACATGCGGCGTCGGTTCGCCACGGACGTGGACCTCGTACATCGCATTATCCCGGGACATGTCATCACCGAGTTCGGCGGGGTCGTCGGCGTTCTGAGCACGCTGCGGCAGGTGGCGATGATCCAGTCGATTGCGGTGGACATGCGCCGGCAATGTCCGAACGCCTGGCTGTTGCTGTCGAGCAACCCGCTGCCGCGCACGACGCAGGCGGCGGCGATGAGCGGTGTAAACGCGGTGGGGTTCTGCAACAATTCGGAAAAGGTCTACGGCCTGATCGCCAAGGCGATGCTGAGCATGGACGAGTCGTTCCCGTGGGCCGCGGCGAAGGCGAAGTATGAAGCGACGTGCGGCGGGCCGAACCACCTGACGTGGCTGCTGAAACTGACCGAGCGTGCGACCGGCCGCGACATGACGGGAGAGTTTCGGGAGCGGCTGCTGAGCGATGCTGACATGGGCGCCGAGCCGTGGACGAAGCAGATCCTGGACGACAGTGGCTACCTTTGCACCGCCGGCGACCACCACTTCCAGGACTTCCTGCCACCGACGAAGTTTAGTCACTCGATGCACGAGGTGTGGCACGGCGGTGAGGACGAGCGACGCCGCCGGCTCGACGCCTTACGCATGGCCGAGCACGACCCGGCGGCGGTACCGGCGGCGCTGGGCAACCGGTCATGGGAATACCCGCTCGACCTGGTCGCGGCGCTGGGACGGGGGCGTCCGGCGTCGTTCTTCTCGCTGAACCTCGTGAACGAAGGGCAGATCGCGGAACTGCCGCGCGGCGTGGTCGTCGAAACCCCGGCAACCGCCGACGCGGGCGGCGTGCGTCCGATGCAGGTCGCATTGCCCCAAAGCCTCCGGGCGATCAGCGCGGCTACGGTGGAGTTGTCAGACGCGCTCACGCGTGCAGCATTGAACCAGTCGCGCGAGGGCATCCTGGCGGTCGTCGACCGCGATCCCACGATCCTCGACAAGCCAGCGGGGCGACGAGCGGTGGAAGAGGGTTTGTCGCTCCATCGGGATCTGATTGGCCATTACGACTAGTCACTTGGGGCTCGGCGTACCAGCTAAGCACCGAGGATGTTCTTAGCGTTCTGCACTATCCCCGTCATGCTATTGGAGGCCCGCGTGGCACTTACAATGTCCAAGCGTCCACGAGGACCCGACAACTCCCGGTAATTTTCTCAAACAGACTCTGCCGCCGTTCGTAATACCTCCAGCCCCAAAAACACAGCCGCCTCCAACATCTTTCGAGGAAGGCGGCGGCTGCAATTTCAGGCTAACCCATGGTGGGCTGTGCTGATCCTCGACGTCATTTCCACAGCAGTCGGATCTTTGGAACAGTCCACTGGGTCCAAACACGCCGTGGGGCAACTTCTACGAGAAACAACTGACTACGGGTTGACACAGAACTCCCACAACGTCAGCTCTTTCACGCGCTTGTTCTCGACGTGCCCGTCGAGATACAGCGCGTTTGCACTCTTCTGCTGATTATGGCGGAAATCCACGTTTCCAGCTTGACCCGCCATTTTATTGATCGGTTGGGCCTGATAGTCGATCCAGTTGCGGTCATTGAACAAGCCGCCAGTCATCCACCAGACGCCCGTATTTCCCGCGGCCGTGAGGTTCCACGCGAGCCAAGAAGCGTTGCGACCACCGTCGTCGATCAGGTTGCCATCGAACGCAGCAACCACCTCTTGGGACCGCTTCACAGTCGACAGCTTCCTGACTTTCATCGGCGTCCCCGAAAAAAGATCGGGAGACCAATCAACGAACACTGGAAACAGGCGTAAGTTGAAATTGTAATGGTTCTGGCTCTCCCCGCTTGGCGCATCCACCATTGGCGTATCTTTGTCAGTGAACACGGGAGAGTATTGGTGGTTCCCAGTCCAGGGACGCTTGTTCGTCATGACTTTCGTGAGGTAGCCGGCTGCGTGACCCTCGCCCCAAAAACCAGAATGCGCGGCGTTACCTGGGGGCAGGACGCCTTTGTTCTCATTGACGTACATGAACATCGCCTGCCCGATCTGCCGCAACCGGGACGAACAATCGACCGCGTTCGCCTGAGCGCGTGCTTTGTTCAGCGACGGCAACAGGATGCTGATCAGCAGGGCGATGATGCCGATGACGACGAGTAACTCAACGAGCGTAAACCCTTGGCGCTTCATGTTTCACTCCGTTCGATGTGTGCCCCCACGCGACGGGCGGTATCGGGCCGTGCCGCAGGATGAGCGGTTACTAATGCGAGCCTGGGCGAGCAGGCGAGGACCGCTGAACAGTGGTCTGAACTCGCTTGTCAGTGGCGCGTCGGAGTGCCAATGTGATGGGGCGACCGCAACGGGACCACTAATGTACACGAAATATACCCCACGCTTTTCAGCCGCGGTTGACTGGATTGGTTAGAAGTTTTTCCGAAATTCGACGGAGGGGTAAAATGTGGGTCAGGGTTAGAGATGGGTGGCGCAACGGACCCGTCAAGTCCTGACCTCACCCGTGCGACCACGATGGCTGCCACCAGCCGCAAGTAAGCGGTACGTGGTGGCGATGGCGTGCCTTACGACAACGATCGGGTACCCGCGAGCGCGGCGGTGCTTTACAGCAAGACTTCACCCGTGCGCGCGTCCAGCACGCGCGTGGAAACGCCTTCGCCCATTTCCAGGTTAAACGTTTTCCCGCCGCGCAGCGTGACCTGGCGCGTCCCGCCGTTCGCTGAGACAATGACCAGCAGGCCGCCGCCCGCATACACGACGTCGTCACCGTCGGTATAGCGGTGTGCAGGCGTTTGACGCATTAGCTCCTTGCCCAGGTTCGGGTCATAAGACGGCAATCCAACGTAAACCGCGGTATGAGTTTCAAAGCGTTTGCGCGCGACGGCCGTGAGGGAGGTGCTCTCGTAGTGTGCCCACGCCTCGGCGGCCTCATCAGTGACGGCGAAGAGCGGGGTGACGGTTTCAGCCGAAACGCCCCATTTCAAACCGACGTTCCACGGCGCGTTTGAGACGATCTGTGCTCCACCTTCGATCGCGATTCTGTCCAACTTCAGCTGTGTCGCGTCGCGCATCAGTGAAGTGTCATTGCGCGTGCCATCGGTGTAAGCGGGGGCGTAGTTCCACAGTAGATGCCGTCCGTGTTGGGCCACGTGATCGCGGACAAACCGCCGCTGCTGCTCGGTCATCTTCCACGTGTTCATGAAGGCGACGACCTTGTAGCGGCTTAGGTCCACGCGTTCCAGATCTGCCAGACGTACTTGGTCAAAGACGACACCAGCGCGGTAGAAGCCGAGCGTCATCCAGTTGACGAGCGGAACGCCGATCGGATCGCTCGAGCCGACGCTACCGATATAGTAGTAGCTTTCCGTATCGAACACGCACAGTACGTCGGCATCGGATTCATATGATTGCGCATAGCGCTCTTGCAGCAATGCGCGCACGCGACCGATGTCTTCCTGTATCGCCAGGGTGTCCCACCAGCCACGATTGCCGTGGTCGGTGGCGTTCTTGCCGATTCCCGACGCCATGCCGCTGGGCCCGAAATCGTAGAACCAGAAACCCGTGCCGCGCGTGTGCGGGTAGGTGATGTTGCGCCGGACGTTCATTACCGTTTCGCGCTCGACCTGCTTGTAGTCTTCCAGGAAGCGGGATGGCAGATGCGTCCGTTTATCCATCTCATCGAGCCATAGTTTGCCGTGTAACCGGCACGAATCGATGATCGACCGTGAGCGATACGGCTCACCGTTGCGCTCAACATCGGGATAGTACGCCGCTGGCCCGCTGAGGTAATCAACGTGCGGCGAATCGAGTACGCGTCCGACCTCCAAATGGCCGCCCGCGGCGTCGCGCCCGAAGGTCGAGAAGAAGTAGCCGTAGAATGCGCCCGTCACAATCGGGCGCGGCCAGCTTTCCTTGATGGTGCGTGCGAAGAGAATGATGCAATCGGCGACGCATTCGTGCTGGCAGCGGTAGTAATCCACGACTCGCATTTTCAGTTGAGGGTCGCGGAAGACGCCGTCGCTTGTGTGCTGGCGCGCGGCCTTGTCGGGAACCGTGGCGGATTCCAAAGTGATGTCCGGATCATTCCAAGCTTTTTGCAGAGCGGACGAGTTCGCATACTTGTTCTGGAGCCAGGTGCGAAAATGCCGCTGCATCGGGACGCTCGCATCAGGTTCGTGGCCGATGAAGCCCCAATAGTGCCACTCGCCGTAAACCCCACCCGCCACCTGAACGCCCGCCAGCGCGTTGCCTTCGGGCATCTGGGAAAACTCTTGGCAGAAACGGCGAACGATCGGCTGGCATTCATCGCGCCATTTCTGCGAAGCCAGACTGGTGCGCGACGGGTTAGCGGCGTCCTCTTCGATCAGCCGGTAGAAGCCGCCGTCCAGATCGGGAAGCGAATCGCTATCGAAATAGGTGGTGTTTTCCTCAGGATGCCGCAGCATCCACCATTTCGGCGGGCGAACGTGGAGACGCAGAAACACCGCCGCCGTCGGACATACTTCCAGCACACCACGCACCTGTTTCTGAGCCATTTCAACGGAGAACCGCCCGTCGGCTAACCACATGTGGTCGAGCGCGATGTCGAGTTGAAACAGCGTCACACCCTGTGCCGCGAAACGGGCTATATTGTGTTGGGGCAGTTCTTCCCATGACCATCGTCCGCCTGGCACATCAGTCAAGGCGTAGAAGAAGGGCGATTGCGGCTCATCACCCAAGTACAACGTCGGGCGATTGTTGTGCATCTGAACGCGCGAGGAGATCGGATTCATAAGATGGCTTTATGAGGGGGCTTAGTTCGCAAAAGGACTATGGCAGGCCTTCGGAAGGCGGCCATCTTCTAAAGGACAAGATCCTTCATCTGTTGCCTGCCGCCGGTCAGTGGAATAACACTTTTACGGGTCACCAGTTCGCCCGACACGCCGTCTGGCAGCGACACCTCTCCGTGCCAGTGCACGCCGTCTTTCCGCAGTTCAACTTGGACGTGCCCGCGCGGGTGCACGGTGTTGGCACGCAGCCATGTGAGGCCGCCGGGTTGAGGTCTGATTTCGACTTTCGCGAAGCCCGGCACCGCCGGGCGAACTCCGGCCAACGTCGCGTGAAAGTGAAACAGCGGATGGGCCCCCCAGGCGTGGCAGTCGCTCCTGGTGGGCTCGGGCATCTCGACGGTGGTTGACAGGTGATGGTCCAGCAGTTCGTACCACGTATCCATGTTGGCGAGGATGAGGTCTGTCCGCCCAATCTGCCGCAACGCCTCGAACTTGTAATGCGAGAAGTAAATTGTGGTCCGGTGTAGGTCAGGCAACGATGTGAGGGCCGCGGCGACTGAGGTGGCGACATCGCTTGGCAGCAGGCCCGACAGCAGCGAAAGGCATTGCGCGTGCTCGCTAAAGCTCGTGTAATCGAGGTCATCGGCGAACAGGCCGCGCTGGCGGATGTAAAATCGCTCGACCGTCGCCATTGCCAGTGCGGTTGCACGGCGGCGCTGCAGTGCCGCAATCTCCGGCTCGCCAATCTCATCTTCCAGTTCGGCAGCCTGGCGCAGCGCGAGCGCGTACTGCCAGCAGAGCGGCGCGCTGACGCCATCGGCCGCGCCGGGGGGCATGCCGCTTGGCCACGCCCGCACCCAATCCACGTAGTTCCACCCCGGCACCGGCCCCAGCACACCGTCCGCCGTTACGTGCTGCGCGTAGGCGTCGAGCACCGCGCGTACGCCGGGCAGCCGAGCGCGCACGAACGCCGGATCGTCGCGCCACATGGCGTGGTCGTGCACCATGCCAACCCACCATAGCGAGAAGGGCGCGATGCGCTGGAAACGGCTCGACGGGTAACGCGACTGCGTCAGGCCCGAGGGATCGCGCGACGCGTCGAACATCTCGATGGCCTTTTTCGGTAGCCGCGCGTCGGGCGTCGACACGTATGCCACCAGCGCCTGCAACCGCGTGTCGCCGATGTACTGCAACTGCTCGAAGTAGGGGCAGTCCATGTACGTCTCGTGGCTGCACATCTCCAGCGTGCGCAGTGCGATTTCCCCGACGCGTGCCAACCTCGGCTCCGACGCATCGAAGGCAGCGGTGAAGTCGTAGGGATAATGCGTCTCCCGCAGTTCGAAGGCGTCGATTGTCAGCGGCTCGTCGGCCGTCTCGATCGTCACCTCGACGTAGCGGCCGGCCTCCCACCAGAGCGTGGTCAGCGCGCGATTGGTGCCACCGTCGGTCAGGAACTCGTCGCCGACGCCGTACGGCGCGCCCCAGAAGAACTTTCCCTCGACGGCAGCGCGGTCGCCTTTGCGTTGCGCGTGGATCCATTCCTTTTGGCCGGGCAGGGTGTCGGTGAGCGATTCCATCCAGAACAGCCGAACGGTCGCGCCGCGCCCGCCGCTCGTGCGCAGGTGCGGATAGGCGCAGACGTACGTGCCTGCGTCGATGATCACGCGCCGGAACGAGCGTGGCGGCACGGTCACGGCCTTGCCGGCCGCAAGCAGGGCGTTCCATGCCTCGACCTCGCCCGGCAGGCTATCGGCGGCGTGGATGGGCGTCTTGTAGGCATCGGCGAGCGATTCCGGCGCTGCCACGTGCCGCGCGACCACGTCTTGGCGCGGCGCATCGTACATGGGTGGCAGCACCGCCGGGCGCAGCCACGGGCTGGTGCCGCTGTCTTGCGACGTCGCAGTCTGGGCGTTATCGGCCTTGTGGGCTGCCTGCCAGCCCTCTCCACTTCCGTGCGGGAAATCCCAGTCGATGCGCTCGCCGATCAAGCGGAGTTTGGCGCCGGCGCCCCAGGCGTCGCCGTGCGGGCGCGTTTCGTATCCGCCCAGACGTTTGAACTCCCACGCCGCCTTCCCCGTGTTCGCGAGTTCCGGGGAAATGCCTTCCCCCTGTGCCGCCAGCAGGAAGCCGGGCCGCACGGAGTGCTGCGCATACGCCGCGGGAGCGTGGGGCCCCAGCCACCACGTACGAGCGACGATCACGTGCTCACCGGCGGCCAGCGGCGCGTCATACGTCTCGAAGAACCAATTCCGCTCGTCACCCCGCTCCGACCCGCGTCCGACGTACTCGCCGTCGATGTAAAGCTCGTACCGCTCGTCGGCCGTCACGTGCAGGCGCAGCGTTGCCGCCGCGGCCAGCGTAAAGCGCAGGCGGTACGCGGTGACGTGAAACTGCGGATCCGGCACGGCCGACTCGGTCACCCAGGATGCCGGCCAAATCCCGCGTCGGCCGGTGCCCGGCGCGTCGGAGTAGTTGGAAGCGAACGGATCCGAATCGATCATCACGCGCGTGGCCATGAGGGTCCTTATGTCATTGAGCAGGATGTCGTCGCCAATTCGAAACACGCGATCTGTTCCGACTTTCGTAGGTACTGTTCCGCTTCTCGAACTGCGACTATTTCAGCGTATTTGAAGGTGATTTTTCGCTATTTTGCATGATGCGGCTTAGCTGCCCGATCCGAACTTGGGTCCTCATAAAACATTGCCGACGAAGAGCACTCGCGGTGGGGTGGCGGCGGACCAAGGGAGGGTGTGGGGTTGGTCCGGGTAAAGGTCGAACATGTTGTCGGGCAGCGGGCCGGTGCCGTCGAGGTCGAGGCAGACGTTGAAGGCGAAGCGGTCGCACGTGAAGACGGCGTGGCCGGGCGTGTCGAGGGACATCTTCACCTTGGCCGCGGCCCATTTTAAATCTTTGTAGAGCGGGAGGATGAGGCGGTTGCGCGCCAGCATCTGACCCGATTGGGAAAGGACGGCGAAGGCGAGCTGCGTGGTCGGGTCGGTCCAGGATGAACGCGGAAAGGTGGCCAAGCGGGTGGATGCGTTGGGAGCGAGGGTGACGGAGACCGTGCGGTCCAGAACGTACTCGCCAGCAAGCATGAACAGGCCGAAGCGCAGGTCGGCAATGATGGGCTCGCGCGTGTCGTTGATGCCGAACACCGCGACCTCCTCACCGACTTCCGACAGGACGACGCTGATCGGCTGCATCGCCCGCTTCACGTGATAGAAGCTGGGGGTGCGGTTGAGGTAATAGTCGACGATCGTCCAGCTGCGCGAGGCGGGCCAGCAGTCGTTGTACATCCAGAAGACCGCCGCCGCAGAGTCGAACATTCGCCGGCGGAAGTGGTCGACGTACTCGCGCAGTCCCTCGGCCTGCACAAGGCCGCCCCAGTAGGTGTACTCTTCGACGGTCATCGACCGGCAGTCCTTGCCGAGCCACTGCATCGTCTGATGATCGATGGTCGACGGTTCCTGCCAGGAGTCGACGGAGTTGTCGTGCGTCTGGAAGGCGAAGTTCTGGATCTTCTGCTCGCCGTCGCCGAAGCAGGCGCGCATGGTGGGGAGGCTGACGGGCCCAAGGATGCCGCCTTCGTTGGGGAACCGGCAGACCATCTTGCGGTAGTCGCGGAAGTCGGTGTTGCCGAAGCCGACGCCCCAGGGATGCTGGTCGCCCATGTCTTCGCGGCTGGGATCGTGACGGTCGGGCGAAAGGGGCGAAGAGGGCTGGTAGTAGCGCGTGCCGTCCTCTTCGGCCAGTATGCGGGGCAGGGTCAGGTGGTAGAGCGCGTAGTCTGGCGCGATGGTGCCCTTCTCGCCGGGGCCCCAGGACCAGTGCATCGTCTCGTTCTCGTTGTTGCCGCACCAGATGACGAGCGAGGCGTGATGGGCGAGCCGCCGCACCTGGTGGCGCGCCTCAGCCTTCACGTTGCGGTTGAAGTCTTCGTCGGTGGTGGGGTATCGACCGCAGGCGAAGATGAACTCCTGCCAGACGAGGATGCCGCGTTCGTCGCACAGGTCGTAGAAGTCGTCGGACTCGTACAGCCCGCCGCCCCAGATGCGCAGGAGGTTGAAGTTGGCCTCGAGGGCGCGGTCGACGAGCGTCTCGTAACGCGCGCGGTCGATGCGGGCGAAGATCATGTCGGCCGGGACGAGGTTGGCGCCCTTGCAGAAGATCGGCCGGTGGTTGATCTCCAGGATGAAGTACGAGCCGGACTCGGGGTGCTTGGATTGATCCACGCGGATGTGGCGGAAGCCAACGCGGGCTGGCTCGATCAGACAGACCAGTTTCCCAGCGGCCGACAACGTCGCCGCGACATCGTACAGCGGCTGCGCGCCGTGCCCTACGGGCCACCACAAATCGGGCGAGTCGACCTTTGCCGTCACCTCGACCGCGTGCGACCCCGGCTTGAGCGACACCGTCGCCGCCGCGTGCGCCGCGACATCGCCCGTGGGTGAATGGACGTGGACGTCGAGCGTCACGTCAACCGGCTCGCCGGTCAGGTTCTCGGCCAGCACCCGCGCCCGCACGATGCCGGTCTTCAGGTCGTCCGACACGCTTGCGATCGGTACGAACCGGTCGAAGCGGACGGGCTCTTCGGTCCACTGCAGGCGGACCGACCCGTGAATGCCGACGTTGATCAACCGCGGCGACCAGTCCCACGAGAACTGCGACTGCGGCTTGCGCAGCCAGTGTCGCTTGTGCAGCGTCTGGTCGCGAGCGTTGCCGTGATACCAGCCGTGGGTCGTCTTCTCGGTGACCGCGTAGAGGCCGGAGTCGAGGTGCACGGCGAGCACGTTCATGCCCGGCCGCAGCAGGCCGGTCACGTCGAGGCGGCAGGGGAGGAAGGAGTTTGCGTGCTCGCCGACCTTCTTGCCGTTCAGCACGATCTCAGCCGCGTAGTCCAACCCGTCGAACTCGAGCCACGCGCGGGCGCCGGTGGCGAGCCCGCCGGCGGGGGCCTCGAATTCGCGGCGGTAGCTCCAGATCTGTTCCTCGACCCACCGGGCCTTAAGGACGTTGAGCCCGACGTAGACGTCGTCAAGCAGCCCCGCCGACATCAGGTCCAGGTGGATCTCGCCGGGCACCTGCACGGGGATATAGCGGGCCGCGTCCGTCGTATCGCGCTCGGCGTAAGGCGGCCGACCGCGCTGGTAATCCGACCACCGCGCCTGCCATTGCCCGTCAAGATTCAATTGATTCACGTAATGTCTCCTGGCCCGCCATCGAACCGCTGCCGTGGGGCCGGTCGGCTGTCTCGTGCCTTGCCGCGCCGATGTATCAGGCAGATCGCGTGGTAGACCCGATCCTGGCGCTAGAATCGCCAGCGCTGCTATTCAGTGATACGGAAAAATCTCCCTGAACGGATACCTGTAGCAGGGTGAATCGACCGTTCTCGATCTGCTGACGATTCGGCTCAACCGGTTCTCCGGCACGGCCCGTGACGACGATCCGCATCTCTGCTGAGACGTGTTCGAATATCAACTGCGCGTCGACCGCGCTGTTCATCTCATAGATGACCAGACCGTCCCGTTCAGTGATCGAGTAAAGGCTGGCGGTCGAACCGTACAGCCGTGCCAACCTTGGGTTCGACCCGCGCGTGATCTTAACCGCATTGCGACCGACGCGCAGGCGGCCCTCGGGCAGTTGCAGCGAGTGGGCCAGCGGGTGACCATTAAGTGTGACGTGCGCGACGGAATCGCCGGTGCCCGTCGCTTCGACGTCAATTATGGAGACGCCACGGCGGAATCCATGAACGCGATCGACCGAGTCACCCGCGCGCACCGCAAGGCCCAGCGGCAGGGCCTGCAGGAGCACCGCGCTGTGGGCGAGTATGAAACTGCCGGCCGAAAACGGCAGGGCGCGCCAGCCGTTCACGTCGTGCTGGTACTCGGTAAGGGCCCCGCGCATCGGATACTTGTCCGTGAGCACCATCGCGTCCCGCACCTCGTCTCTGAACATCTCGTCGAACTCACTGCTCGGCAGGCCGTATTCCTTCAGGAATCGCGCAAGCGTGTTCCACGGGCAATACCCGTAACGGCGGATAATCGGCCAGGATTGCACGACGTGCCGCGCGCTGGCGAGCGCCGCGGTCAGGTCGGGATGGTACGGCCCTTGCGAAACCGCCCACGCGTATTCCCAGTAGTCCGCGTGCTTAAAATCAACCCATTCTTCGCTGCCGTCGGCGTACACCAGCAGGTCGGCCTGGTAGATGCCCGTCTCCTGCAGGAACTGAGACTTGAGCGACTCGGCCAACTGCTCAGCAAGCGCGTTGTAGCGCGCCACGCGCTCCGGTTGCTTCCGATCCGCCTGCATGAGAAGCGTGGCGGCCATGCGCGCCACGTTGTAGAAGTTGACGTTCTGATAAAGGCTGTAGGCCTTGGCGATCTGGCGTCCGTCCTGTTCGGTGCCCACGCGATGCGCGTCCATCTTCCCGTTCACCGCGTCGTAACCGAACAAGGGGGAACCCGCGAGCGTGGACTCGCCACGCGTGTCGCTGCCGAACAGGGCACGGCGATTATCGAATCGCGTTTCGATTGCGCGGTCGATGGCCCGTAGGAGCGTCTCGAAGTCGTCGTGGTGCAGCAGGTCGCGTTCGGCCGCGGTCTGCGCGAGCGTGAACAGGCTAAGGGCGGCATAGTAGATGCCATCGTCCTCGGCCTTCGTCCAGCGCGTGCCCACGGCCTGCAGGTACTCGCGCACGACCGATCCATTCTCTGCTCGTATGACCGATGGGTTGGCCAGCAGGAACGGCGTCCACAGGCGCGCATAGGCGGTGACGCCGGCCATGGCCGTGTGCGACGTGGTCATCGAACCGTCTCGCACCCAGATCAGGTGGTAGATGCGGTTCAACGCGCCGAAGCAGGCGCCACCCTCATCGATCCCGCTGTAGACAATCCGGCGATTCAGGTCCAGCACCCGCTGGACGGTCTCATCCTTTACCTCGATGCGCCCCACGGACAGGTGCGCCTCCAACGCTCGCTCGTTTCGTGCCACCAGTTCGCGCAGGTCCATCCCCTCGAGCGCCGCAAGTGCGCGGTCGGCCTGGTACTGGCTCTCCTCCGCGCCGATCAGGATCACCTCGTTCTCAAACAACTGGAGCACGTGCCGTCCGTCGGCCAGTCGTCGGTAGCGATTCGCTTCAAATGACGTGAACTTCACGAAGCTGACGATCGCCTCGCCGCGATCGCTGAACGACTCGGTCAGCATTCCGTCGGTCACATCGAATCGCTCGTGCGGCTTGAAGGACAGCAGCAGCGGCGCGCGCGCTGCGACCGCGAACACGTTCTCGTCAACGACGTTCACGACCGTCACCGCGTTGCGCGCGAGCGAGGGGGACTGGGTGTCGATGCGGGTGACGAACGGGTCGTAGTCGAACTGCGGCGACAGGCACGTCCCAACCTCCGGCAGTTCAGCTGACGCGAAGATCGTCGTGAAGTTGTCGCGGTTCGAGAAGTTGCGTGCCCGGAACTCCTTCCGCCGGAACGCGTTGGGCTTGTAGACGAACTCGAGGTCGGTGCTGTTCTCGTGCACCAGGATCGTCAGCCGATTGCCGCACCGATTCTGGAGGATGACGTTGTGGATTCCCGGCTCGACCTCCGGATCGCGAAAGTACTCGTTCATCATATCATGTTCTCTGTGACGCGCCGGTAGACGGCCACCTGGACGTTAGCTGGGCCGCGTCACTCCAGGATCAGGTACATCGCATCGGGTGGCAGCGGGACGATGAGGCGGTCGCCTTCGCGACGAACAGCCACGTCGCCACCGGCAGAGAGGTTCGGCTCGATGCGCGTTGCCTTGGTCAAGGCAGCGTTGGCAATCTCCAGCGTCCCCATCGTGTTCGCGACGCGCCAGGGTGCGACACCGGTGCGCACGAGGCGCAGCGCGTCGGTCGGCTCCGCGGCGTCACCGAAGGTGTGCTGCACCGCCTCGGCCTGAAAGCCGGTCAGTTCGGCGCGCGTGCCGACCTGCACCAGGACGCGCTTCGACGTCGCCAGCGGTTGGTCGTCCAGCGGCACGACCGTGATCGTCGCGTACTCGTTCTGCGACTCGACCGTCACGTCACCCATTTCAAAGCGGCCGCCGCCGTCCTTCAGGAATCCGGTGATGCCTTGGGCCTTGGGCGCATTCACCGTGCAAAGGCCCTTGTCCCAGTTCAGCGCGATCTCGCCGGTGTTCGACCGGACGATCTTCTTGTCGGCATCGATGAACGGCGTGATGTCGGCGACCTTCGTCTTGCTGGGATCCTCGCCGAACGCGACCTCGACCGGGCCCACCATGAACGCCAGGCGGCTCACGTCCGTCTTACCGGTGGGGCCGGCGATGTTCTTCGCGTCGCGGTTGGGGTCGAACGTCTCGGTCTCGGCGATGATCGGCGCCTTGCGGTCCCAAAGGTCGTCGATCGGGCGCGACTCGTGGACGACGGTCTCGCCCTGCTTCACGTAGCCCATGCGGAACAGCAGGGCGTTAGCGGGCATCATGCCGAGGTGGTCGGGTTCGCCGGCGAAGAAC
This sequence comes from Tepidisphaeraceae bacterium, assembly GCA_035998445.1. NCBI lineage: Bacteria > Pseudomonadati > Planctomycetota > Phycisphaerae > Tepidisphaerales > Tepidisphaeraceae > Tepidisphaeraceae bacterium. Next base: position 135,757 of record DASYHQ010000052.1, read on the forward strand.
TTCGTGTGGGCCTTCTGGCCGCCCGGGAAGTCGGCCCAGGGGAACACCGGGTAGTTGTAGTCGATCTTGTCGGTGCCCAGCCAGTACGTGCCGTCGATGCCGGTCAGCGACTGGTAGACCGCCGTGAGGAACATCGCCTCGCTCTGAAAGCCGATCGGCGGCACCCACAGCGTCTCGGTGATCAGCATCGGGTGGCCGTCCACCTGCTTCAGGTTGGTCGGCATTTTGAGAGGGTCCTTCAGCGCCGAGGTCTCGGTGAAGTAATGGCCCGGGTCGACGCGCCACCCGGCATTCTCGCCCTCGTGTTCGCCGGTGAGGTAGCGGTTGACGGCGACGACCTCGTTGGCGGTGTAGGTCCAGCGCTCGACGTCGTCGAGCGTCATCTTGTCGGCGCTCTTCCAGTTCATCGCGTTGATGAGCTGCTTGCAGCCCAGCTCTTCACGGTAGTACTTCCCGATCATCGCGTAGAAGCCATGCTGCGTTTCGGCGATGAAGCGGAGCTGGTCGCGGACGCGCTTGGCCTTGTCGCCGGTCTGCGGTTGGGTCAGTTCCCAGACGATGTAAAACGCCGGCTGGCCGTTCGCCCAGTCATCCTTCTCGTGTTCGGCCGTGCCCCATGCGGCTTTGGCCTTGTCGAGCGAGCCATAGGTCTTGCCGAGCCACGTCGCGTACTGGTCCGCCAGGATCGCCTTCTGCGCGTCGGGCATTGCGTCGACCGTCCAGAACAGCAGGCTGTCCTCGTTCATGATCTGGACGATCGCGACGGTCGGATCGTCGGCGAGCCGCACGCTGGTGTGCGGGTTTGGCGTGTCGTACAGCGCCTTCACCCACGCCTTGTACGCCGCTTGGTACTTCGGATTGAAGAAGATCGGCCCGAGCGGTTTCTGGTCGGGCGCGAAGCCTTCGAGGCCCCAACTCGCCGGCGGAGCCTCGTAGGGCCAGTACGGGGAGATCGTGAGGTAGATGCCGTTGTCGCGGCAGCTCTTGACGTAGCGCTTGATGCCGTCGATCTCCTTCTGGTTGACGTCGGTGATCGCTGCGCCCGCCTGGCCGTTGGATATGTTGGCGTGGATGCGAACCATGTTGACGCCCATGGCGGCGAGGAAGCGGCACTGGCGGTCCATGTCCTCCGGGGACAGGTCGCGCCAGCCGTAGGAGATGATGGGCCAGAAGCGGATTGGTTGGCCGTCGCCGCGCACGAAGCTCTCGCCGTCGGCGCTGAGGCGGACCATGCCGTGCTGGCCGGCCCGCTCCTCATTGAGGTACCGCAGGTCCAGCACGCGGTTCTCAGCAGTCGGCAGTGGCACCGGCACCGCCCAGGTCTCCTTCTGGTCCGGCGACAGCTGGCCGACCGGGCCGACGGCGGACGACGCCTGGGGCGCTTCACCGGGCTTGGTTAGGCCCGACGGCGTCCAGTCCTCGGTCGTCAGCACGAACGCGTCGAGCGCGCCGTGGTTGCTGTTGTCGCTGTCGAAGCGGAACTCGACCGTGTGCTTGCCGGCACCCAGCGTAACTTGGCCGCCATCGACCCAACTGATGAACCGCAGGTCGGGCTTCTTATCGGCTGCGATGTTCTCGATCTCCCGCGCCTGGTTGGTCGCCAGCGGCGTCCAGTCGCCGCCGTCGATGCGGTACGACAGGCGCGTGTCGGTCGGGTTGGCGCGAACCCAAAGTCGGTGGTCGCCCGCCTCCGCGACCTGCACGTCGTAGGCGGCGGTGCCGACCTTGTCGGCGCCCTCGGCAAAGTTCGACAGCCACGCGCCGCCGGAGAGGCGGCTCTTGTCGACCTGGTCGTACCACCAGGGGTGCGCGTTCATCCGTGCGGTCGTCGCATCCTCGCCCTCGCGCCAGATCGTACCCGCGATGGCGGACGTGGCGGGAAGGGCCGCGTGGGCGGCAGCGGCGAGCAGAAGACCAATCGACAGCAGGGGTGGCGTGTGGGGCATGCACGCTTCTACTAACGTTCTTTCCGTCCGTTGACGACGTGCAACGACCAGCAGGCGCGTAGCGCCTACGCGCTTACGTCGGCGTGGCATATCCATACGTATTATCCGCGAGAAACCGGGCTCGTGGGTGCGTTTGTCGCTTTTCGAACTCTGGTTTTCCGTTCTTCATCGTGGGTGCCGTTGCCCGCCGACGCACGATTGGCCGGGCGAGTGACACGCCCCGCATCTATCGCGAAGTTTGGAAGCGGCTGGTATCGGCAGCAGGAGAATCTGGGAGTGGTGTTGCGAGTCCGCGGCCACAATCAGTAAGCGAGTCAAAACAGCCCGGCAGTTCTTCCGCAAGGCCGTGGCGAGGAAGGTGATCACCGAGAACCCGTTCGATGGCCTGCACGCTGGCAGTCAGGCGAACAAGGGCCGGGTGCACTTCGTGAGTCGCCAGCACACGTAAAAGGTGCTGGATGCCTGTCCAGATGCCGAATGGCGGCTAATCGTGCTCCAGAGCCGCTACGGTGGCATGCGGTGCCCATCGGAACACCTCGCTTTGAAGCTGGAAGACGTGCAGTGGTCGAAGGACTGAATCCGCATCGCTTCATTTAATGCCGAACACCACGAGGGCGGTGGAATCCGCGAAATCCCGATCTGGCCAGAACTGTACAGCCCGCTGCTTGACGCGTTCAATGATGCCTCGCCTAGCACGGTCTACTTCATCAACCGCTACCGCCAGCCGTCAACGAATCTGCGGACGTAGCTCCTTCGCATCCTGAGCCGTGCGGGCGTGGCACCTTGGCCGAAGCTGTTCCACAACTTCCGCTCAACCCGTCAAACCGAACTGGCCCACGATCACCCGATCCACCTCCTGTGTGCTTGGCTCGGCAACTCTCGGGCCGTCGCCCAAAGCCATTACCTGCAAGTGATTGATGCCGATTTCCAAAAAGCGGCGCACAATCCGGCGCAGCACGTAGCCGAAGCAGCCCGCACCGAGTCGCAAGTGACTATCCATCAAAAGCAAAACCGCCCGGAAATTCCGAGCGGTTCTGCTGCTTGCGAGTCCGTGCAAGTGACGGGACTGACCCTGACGGGATTCGAACCCGTGTCGCGGCCTTGAAAGGGCCGTGTCCTAGGCCTCTAGACGACAGGGCCGGGTCTGGGCGATCAACATCACTGATCGTGCCTAGGAGGTGAAACAGTATCTAGATCATTTTGGTTTCGTCAACGGTTCGAAATTGGTGAAACCAGCAACCTACACCGTGCCGGTCGCCGATCTCGCGTTACCGGAGTCGTCGCGGTACGGCCTCGCAACATTCGGATGTCGTCGGGGGCCCATTTCGTGTGACGCCTCAAGGTGAATCTAGACGTCTCAAGTTTGCAAGTCCCCGCTGAGACCTGTCGTTGTCTAGAATAGTCCCGGGTCGCCCCCAGCAGCTGGGGCGGGACGAGGAACGCCAGCGCCGCCTTCGTTCAGTGGGGGCCCGCACCCTTTGGAGCGACATGCCCGATAGCAGCCGTACCGCCATCGAACTACCCGCCATGCCGACGAGCGAGATGGCGGCCCGCGTGCATGCATTCGATTGGGCGACGACACCGTTGGGGCCGATGAACCACTGGCCCCAGAGCCTGCGGACGGCCGTCAGCATCTGTCTTAACAGTCGGTTTCCGATGTTCGTCTGGTGGGGGCCGGACTTGGTCAACATATACAACGATGCTTACGCGCCGATCCTCGGCAAGCGGCATCCCGCCGCGCTCGGTCGGCCGGCGCGGCAGACGTGGCATGAGATCTGGTCGACCGTCGGTCCACAGGCCGAGGCCGTCATGTTGCGCGGCGAGTCGACTTGGAACGAGCGCGTACGTCTCGACATGGAACGCCAAGGCTTTCTGGAAGAGACCTACTTCACGTGGTCGTACAGCCCGATCCACGATGAATCCAACCGCATCGGCGGGCTGTTCTGCGCTTGCACGGAAGAGACGCAGCGCGTGATGGTCGAGCGCGAACGCGACCGCATGGCCGAGCAGCGCCGGCAGGCCGACGAGCGCGCTCGCACGATCCTTGAAAGTATCACCGACGCGTTCTTCTCGCTTGACGGCGATTGGCGCTTCACCTACGTCAACCCGCGGGGTGAGCATTTGCTGGGCCGCGCGCCAGGCGATCTGATCGGCAAGAACGTGTGGGACGAATATCCCCAACTGATCGGGACCGTATTTGAGCAGGTCTACCGTCATGCCGGCGTCCAGCGGGTGACGGGGTCGGTGACGTCGTTCTACCCCGACCACGATCGATGGTACGAGGTACACGCCTACCCGGCGGCGCCGGACGGCATAGCCGTTTACTTTCGCGACGCCACCGAGCGCAAGGAGATCGAGGCGCGCGACCGGTTCCTGTTGTCGCTTGATGACGCGCTGCGCCGCGAGGTCGATCCGGACCGCCTTACCGCCCATGCGGCGAGACTGCTGCGCCAGCACCTGCAGGCCGACCGCTGCGCGTACGCCGAGGTGGTGGGGGACGACGACGACTTCTACGTCACCGGCGACGACGGCGCACCGGGTGTGTCCAGCATCGTGGGGCGCTACGAGTTGGCGGCGTTCGGGAAGGAATTCGTGCGATCGTCGCGAGCGGGGCAACCGTACGTGGTCGCCGATGCCATGACGGATGCGCGAACGGCTGACGTGCGCGACGCGTATCGGGCGGGCGGCATTACCGCCGTCATCTCGATCCCACTGTTGAAGGGTGGACGGTTCGCCGGTGGGATGGCGGTGCATCAGCGCACGCCGCGCGACTGGCGCGCCGCCGAGGTCGAACTGGTCCAGCTGGTCGCCGACCGTTGTTGGGAATCGATCGAACGGGCGCGGGTCGAGCGGGCGCTGCGCGCCAGCGAGCAACGGTTGCGCGCGGTGGTAGAAGCGACGCCCGAGTGCGTGAAAATCGTCGCGCCGGACGGCGGGCTGGCGTACATGAACCCCGCCGGGCTGTCGATGATCGAGGCGGACTCGATCGAGTCGGTGCAGGGCGCTTGTACGTACGACCTGGTCGTGCAGGAACACCGTCGCCAATGGGTGCAATCGCACGCGCGCGTGTGCGCCGGCGAGCGACTGACGTGGGAGTTCGAGATCGTAGGCCTGGCCGGCACGCGGCGATGGATGGAGACGCACGCCGTCCCGCTGACGCTGTCCGACGGGCGCACGGGGCAGTTGGCCGTCACCCGTGATATCACGACGCGCAAGCGCGCAGAATCGGAACGCGAGCAATTGCTCGCCAGCGAGCGCGCGGCGCGCGTGGAATCGGAGCGGGCGGGACGAATGAAGGACGAGTTCCTCGCAACGCTGTCGCACGAGCTGCGCACGCCGTTGAACGCAATCGTTGGCTGGGCCGGCATCCTGGCGCGGGGCAAACGCGACGATCGCGACCTGCGCGACGGGCTCGACACGATCCTGCGCAACGCGCGGGCGCAAACCCAGATCATCGAGGACCTGCTGGACATGAGCCGCATCATCAGCGGCAAGGTGCGGCTGGACGTGCAGCGGGTGGACCTGGACCCGATCGTGCGCGCCGCGGTCGAGGCGGTGCGACCGGCGGCCGAGGCGAAGGGCGTGCGCCTGCAGGTCGTGCTCGACCCGCTGGCCGGGCCCGTCAGTGGCGATGCCGGGCGCCTGCAGCAGGTGTTCTGGAACCTGCTGAGCAACGCCCTGAAGTTCACGCCGCGTGACGGTCGCGTGCAGGTGGTGCTGGAGCGCGTCAACTCGCACCTTGAGGTCAGCGTGAGTGACACCGGCGAGGGCATCTCACCGGAGTTCCTCCCGTTCGTGTTCGACCGCTTCCGCCAAGCCGACGCCAGCACGACCCGCCTGCACGGCGGGCTTGGACTGGGCCTGGCCATCGTGCGCCAGTTGGTCGAACTGCACGGCGGATCGGTGCGCGTGAACAGTCCCGGCATTGGGCAGGGCAGCACGTTCACCGTTGCGCTGCCGTTAACCGTGGTGCACCCGGAACCGGCGTCCGACCCTCTCGAACGTCGACATCCCACCGCGGACAACACAGCGGCTGACTCGAACGCCAACCACATGGAAGCCTGCGAGAGCATCACGGGCGTGCACGTGCTGGTCGTCGATGACGAGCCCGACGCCCGTGCCCTGGTCAAGCGATTGCTTGAAGACTGCGGCGCCACCGTCGCGACGGCCGGTTCGGCGTCTGCGGCGCTCGAACGCCTGCAGGAGGAATCCTTCGACGTCCTGCTGAGCGACATCGGCATGCCCGGCGAGGACGGCTACGACCTGATCCGCAAGGTGCGCGCCCGGTCGTCCGATCTGAACGGTCGGGTGGCCTCGATCGCGCTAACCGCTTACGCGCGCGGCGAGGACCGCGTGAAGGCGATCGTTGCCGGGTTCGACATGCACATCACCAAACCCATCGAACCCGTCGAGCTGATCGCCGTCGTCAGCCGCTTCGCGGCGCGCAATCGGTAGCGTGGTGCTGCGGTCTGTGCACCATTGCGTCACGTCGCGCGGTCCATTGCAAAGCGAGATCGCGCGAAACAATTTCGCTCGGGCTGCGTTGGTTTGATTGCGATGCGCCGGGGGGGAACGATAATTAGCCCGCTCGTCGAGAAAGGAGTGCCGTCGCATGGAGATCGCCAGCCCCGCCGAAGCCACCGGCGACAGTGCCGTGGCCGTTACCGTCAACGGCAAGCCGCACCGCATCGCCGCGCCATCCACCTGTTCGTTGCTGGAGGTGCTTCGGGAAGAATTGCGCCTCACCGGCACGCGCTACGGATGCGGCTCCGGCGACTGCGGCGCCTGCGCCGTTCACGTGGACGGCAAGCGCGCTTTGGCCTGCACCACGACGCTGGCCGACGTGGCAGACAGGTCGGTGACGACGATCGAAGGCCTCGCCACCGGTGACCAACTGCAACCGGTGCAGCAGGCGTTCCTGGACGACAACGCGTTCCAGTGCGGCTACTGCACGTCGGGCATGATCATGACGGCCGTCGCACTGTTGAACGAACAACCCGACGCCGACGATGCGGCGCTGTTGAAGGGCATGGACGCCAACCTCTGCCGGTGCTGCGGCTACGAGCGCATCCTGGCCACCGTTCGCCGCGCCGCGGCCATGGCCCGGCAAGGAGGTGGGCGATGAACGGCGACGAACTCCCCAGCGGTGAAGACGGTGGCGCGATCACCCGGCGGCAGTGGTTGCAGACGCTGGGCGCGGGCCTTCTCGTGGCAATCGTGGGGCCGGACCTGCAGGCGCAGAACAGCCGCGAGCGCCGCGACCAGCGCGGTGGGGGACGCGAACGTGGCGCCGGCGACGTAGCGGCACGGCTGCACATCGCGCGCGACGGCACGATCACCATCATGACCGGCAAGGTCGAATGCGGCCAAGGCGCCCGTGCCCAGATCACCCAGGCCGCTGCCGAAGAACTACACGTGGCGCCGGAGCGCATCACGCTGGTCATGGGTGACACCGATTTGTGCCCCGATGATGGCCCGACGGTCGGTTCGCGCACCACGCCGCGCACGATCCCCAGCATTCGCCAGGCGACGGTCGCCGCGCGCAACGTGCTGATCGAACTGGCCGCGGCGCGGTGGGGCGTGGATGCCAACATGCTGCGGGCAGAGGACGGCGCGGTCGTGCATGCGCAGGACGGGCGGTCGATTTCCTATGGCGAATTGGTGGACGACGACCTGTCGCGCGCGCTCGCCGCGGCAACGCCGGCCGAGGGCGTGCAGCTTACCGAAGTGAAGCGCTGGACGGTGCTCGGCACCTCGGTGGGGCGGCCGAACGCGCGCGACATCGTGGTCGGCACGCATCAGTATCCGTCCGACATCGAGCGCCCGGGCATGCTGTACGGACAGGTCCTGCGTCCACCGGCGATCGGCGCGAAGCTGGCATCGATCAATTTGGCGGCCACCGGCAACCTGCCCCGCGAGGTCGTGGTCGTGCGCGACGGGAACTTCGTCGGCGCCGCCGCGCCGCGGTCGTATCAGGTGCGGCACGCGATGGAAATGCTCAGCAACGCAGCGACGTGGCAGCACGATGCGCCGGCCGACAGTGCGGTGCTGTTCGATCACCTGCGCCGCACCGCACGCGAGCCGGAGAAGCTGGCCAACCCGCTCGCCGATCGGTTGGAACGCGATAGGCACGCACTGCGGCAGACGTATCAGGTGGCGTACGTGCAGCACGCGCCCCTGGAGCCGCGCGCTGCGGTTGCCGAGTGGGCCGACGGCAAGTTGACCGTCTGGACGGCCACGCAGAACCCGCTGCGCGTGCGCGGCGAGCTTGAGTCGGCGTTCGACCTGCCGGCGGGCTCGGTGCGCGTGATCGTGCCCGACTTTGGCGGCGCGTTTGGTGGCAAGCACACCGGCGAGTGCGCCGTGGAAGCCGCGCGGCTCGCCAAGGCCGCCGCCAGGCCGGTCAGCCTGCGGTGGACGCGGCAGGAAGAGTTCACCTGGGCCTCGTTCCGCCCGGCGGCTCTGATCATGGCCGAGGCGGGGCTGGACGACGCCGGAGAGATCAGCTCGTGGTTCTTCGTGAACGTGAACTCGGGCAGCTCAGGCTTGCGCTCGCCGTACCGTGCCAAGGACTGGCGCGAGGAGCACGTCGAGGCGAACGCGCCGCTGCGGCACGGCTCGTACCGCGCGCTGGCCGCGACGGCCAACCACTTCGCGCGCGAGAGCTTCATCGACGAGCTCGCCCACGCCGCCGGCATCGACCCGCTGCAGTTCCGGCTCGACCGCCTGAACGAACCGCGACAGGTCAATGTGCTGAAGGCCGCTGCGGACAAGTTTGACTGGGCCCGGCGACGCACCGCACGGCAGCCAAACGTTGGCGTCGGCCTTGCGTGCGGCACCGAGAAGGGCTCGTTCGTCGCAACCTGCGTCGAAGTGGCGACCGATCCCGCGAGTGGCACGTTTACGATCCGCCATATCCACCAAGCCTACGAGTGCGGCAAGATCATGAACCCCAACAACCTGCTGGCGCAGGTGCAGGGTGGGCTGATCCAGGCACTGGGGCCAGCCCTATGGGAGGCCATCAACCTGCGCGACGGCCGGGTGCTGAACGACCACTTCGGAGCCTACCGCGTGCCGCGATTCAGCGACGTGCCACCGATCACGATCGACCTGTTGGACCGCCCGGACCTGAGCAGCGTGGGCGCCGGTGAGACCCCCGTCATCACGATCGCGCCCGCCATTGCCAACGCGATCTTCCACGCGTGCGGCCAACGTGTACGGCAGATGCCGATCCGCCTGCCGACGGCGACGGGTGGTCAACGTGCAGCGAGCGCAAACTAAGCCGTTCCAAGGGGTTTGGACTGCGGCCGATGGCGAAGCTAGCAAGGGGTGTCGCATCATCCCGCTAGATCGATCGGAGCGATGCAGAGAGTTCGCTCTGCAGGCCATACCGGACCAACAACTGGGATCGCGTCTGGCCCGCCAATCTATCGCCTGTCCACGAGCGGTCTACCCAAAATCCCTGAGCGAACTTGACCGATCGCAATTCCGTAGTATGCTACGCAACAGTTCCGCATTTCTAATTCGATGGTTCGTGTAGTTGCAACTATTGCCAAGCGGTTGAGGTGCATGCGTGCGCCTTGGTCGTGATGGGTATAGGTGTGCAGTGATGGTGTCGGCCGTTCCACATGGCCGGGCTCGGTGCGCGTTGCGCCAGGCGCTACCCATGTCGGGTGAGATGTCGCCGTCGTGTCATGCGGGTTACGGGTCGGTCTACTTCCGGAGGCAGGGAATGGTTCGCACTTCCAAGATGAGCAGCAACATGCGCAAGATGCAGGCCGCGGCCGTCGCCGCGCTGTTGATGACCGTGCCGGCGATGGCCGACACGTACACTTGGACGCCCACCAGCGGCGATCAGAACTGGAACAACAACACCCACGACGCCCTCCCGGGCAACGACAACAATAACTGGGGCACCGGCATCGGTGGAGCGTTCCCGAACGCCGCTGGCGATGTGGCGAACGTCAATAACGACATTACCAACACGGTCAACCTCAGCCTGATCGTGCCGATCACGATCGGCACGCTGAACTTGGGGGATTCGGCGTTCTCGCCTACCAACACCAGCGCGTTCATTATCTCCGGCCCCAGCCTCACGTTCGACACGGGCAACGTGAACACGCCCGCCCAGATCAACGTTGGAAACGTCGGCACGGCCACCAATGCCATCAGCGCACCGATCTCGATCGTGCAAGATCGCCTGCTGATCAACCTGAACCCCAGTACGACGGCCGGTAATGCGCAGGGGCTGAACATTACCGGCAACGTCACCACCACCGGTAAGACGATCGTCATCAGTGGTGGTTACAAGGGTGCCAGCGACACGACGCAGATGACGTTTAATGGCGGCGATACGCTGATTGGCAATGGCACGATCATCAACAACAGCGATTCGCCGATGGTGATCAACGGGAACAAGACCAGCTTCACCGGCACGATCATTGCCAACGGGCAAGGGGCTGGCACGGATGGCAACACCGGCACGCTCTCGCTCAACGGTGGCACGTTAGTCAACGCAGCCGAAATGATCGTCAATGGCGCGTTCGACCTTGCTGGCAACAACCTCGGCGGCCGACTTCAGATCGGCACGAATGGCAGCCAAACGGTGCCGAGTGACCAGCGGTTATCCAAGAATCGCATCACTTTGAACACGGGCAACATGACTGACGGTGGCGTGCGCATGGACTCACTGAACGGTTCCGGCACGCTTCAGCAAGACACGGTTGCCAACTTCGACTTTAACAGCGGCTCGTCGGCGCTGACGGTGGGTTCCCACAATACCACCGGTGGTAACAAGCTGACCGTGACGACTCTCGAACGTGGCGCAGGTGCCACCGCCATCGTGCGCATCGTGCCCGCGGCTGGCACCATCGCGCAGTTCATTGCTGCCAACAGCGCCGACTACGTCGTCGGCTCGAATGCGACCTCCGGCACATCGATGCGCGTCATTCCCTGGATGACGGCCAAGAGCAGTTCCAACAACTTTTCGCTCGAGGGCTTCGCCACGTACGCGGCCGATGGCACGGGCATCCGCCCCTTGGCCGCAACCGAGGTCTCCGCAAGTTTCGTCGCAGGTGCAAACGTCTCCATCAACTCGATCGGAACGCTCGCCAGTGACACGTCGGTCAACTCGTTACGGCTGAATAATAGCCAGACTTCTAACATCGGTTCGGGGCGAACGCTGACTATCGCCAGCGGTGGCCTGATCTTCACGGGCAACAACAATAACTTCGGAACGACCGGTGGCGCCAACGCCGGCACGCTGAGCTTCGGCTCGGCCGAGGGCGTGGTCTTCACCAGCACGAGCGCCACCAACACGATCGGCGCCGTCGTCACCGGTAGTGGTGGGTTGACCAAGGGCGGCTTCGGCACGCTCGTGCTGACCGGTGCCAACACCTACACCGGCGACACGCACGTCGGCGGTGGCCGGTTGCAGGTCGGCAACGGTACGGTGGGTTCGAAGCTGGGCGATGGTGACGTGACCGTGCATACCAGCGCGTCGCTGAGCATCCTCGGCAGCGCGTCTGACACGGCCGCGGGCGTTGTCGATGTGATCGCCGATGATGCGGCGTTGTCGCTGCTGGCCACGGGGCTGTTCAACGGCACGGTGAACGTCGGTGCCAGCCTGGTCGAGACAGTTGGTGGGCTGTACCTGGGCGACCAGATGCAGGTCGGAGGTTACTACGGTTCGTCGGCCGCGGCGCTCGCGTTCCCCACGCTCGACGTGACGGTGAACGATTCGTTCTTCACCGGAAGCGGCGTCGTCTTCGTCGACGCCGTCGCGGTGCCTGAGCCCGGCACGATGGCGGTCCTCGCCACGGTCGGCGCCGCCATGCTGGCCCGCCGTCGTCGCTAATTGCACAAGCCCGCGCACAACGTCGTGCCGGGCATTGCCGAGAGGGAAGGCCGAGGCCCGTAAAGGGCCGTGCGACACGGATCATCGAAGGTACTTCGCCCGCTCACGATCTGTGTGCAGGCGAGCCTTCGAGGGTCCGTGTCGCTTCGTTTCATGAGATCGACCTATCCCCGCCTGCGGTCGGCGATATACTGGTCGGCGTGAGTTCGACCGTTATGAAGTCCGTTGCCGACGCTGGTGTCACGTCCGCCTTGCCTCGTCCGCGCGGGTTCCACGCGATGAGCAAGCCGGTGGGGCCCATCTGCAACATCGACTGCACGTACTGCTTCTACTTGGAGAAGGAGCAGCTCTACCCCGACACGCGCAAGTGGCGCATGCCTAGCGATGTGCTGGAGACGTACGTGCGCCAATACATCCAGTCGCAGGACGCGCCGGAGGTGACGTTCGCGTGGCAGGGGGGCGAGCCGACGCTGCTGGGCGTGGGGTTCTTCCGCCGGGTGGTCGAACTGCAACAGGAGTTCGCCGCTGGCAAGACGATCTACAACGCGATCCAGACCAACGGCACGCTGCTGGACGACGAGTGGGGCCAGTTCCTGGCCGAGCAGAAGTTCCTCGTCGGCCTCAGCATCGATGGGCCACGCCATCTGCACGACCACTACCGCGTCGACAAGCAGGGCCGTGGCACGTTCGATGCCGTCATGCGCGGGCTGGCGGTATTGAAGAAGTACCACGTCGAGTTCAACACGTTAACCGTGGTCAACCGGGTCAACGGCGACCGGCCATTAGAGGTCTACCGGTTCCTGCGAGACATCGGCTCGGGGTTCATCCAGTTCATTCCGTTGGTCGAACGCGCCGCGGGCACGGCGACTACCGGCGTGCCGCTGACGATCAACGGTCGCGCCGCGGCACACCTGCTGGCGGGGCCACCGGAACCGGCCATGGGCAACGCGACGGCCGGGGCGACCGGAGACGACGCTAGCGTGACCGAGTGGAGCGTGGGCTCCAGCCAATACGGGCAGTTCCTATGCGCGATCTTCGACGAATGGGTTCGCCGCGACGTCGGCCGTACGTTCGTGCAGATGTTCGACGTGGCGCTGGGGCAATGGATGGGCATGCCCGCCGGCCTCTGCGTGTTCGCCGAGACGTGCGGTTCGGCGATCGCGGTCGAGCACAACGGCGATGCCTACAGCTGCGATCACTACGTCTACCCGCAGTATCGTCTTGGCAACCTGATGCAGACCGACCTCGGCCAGATGGTCGCCTCGCCGCAGCAGGTGAAGTTCGGCCTCGATAAGCGCGACGCGCTGCCGCGTTACTGCCGCTCGTGCGACGTGCGCTTCGCGTGCCACGGCGAGTGCCCGAAGCACCGCTTTGCGATCACGCCCGACGGCGAGGCGGGGTTGAACTACCTATGCCCCTCGTACAAGCGGTTCTTTCATCACGTCGATCCGTACATGCGTGTGATGGCCGACCTACTGGCCCACGGCCAACCCGCGACGCGGGTGATAGAGTGGATCCACCACCGCGACCGTGCCGCTGCCGCCGCCGCGGCGCAGGCAAGCGGACGTGGTGGCACGCCAACCGCCCGGCAAAAGCCCGGCCGCAACGACCCGTGCCCCTGCGGTAGCGGCCGAAAGTTCAAGAAGTGCTGTGGTGGATGATGTGCAGCCGATGAAGGCGGCAGCACGAGAGGTCACCTCCGTTACTGCCGATGAGGAGCCAGCATTTTATGCCGAGCGATCGACCGCCGAACATTCTGTTGATCACAAGCGACCAGCAGCACTTCACTGCATTGGGCACGACAAATCCGGCCATCAAGACGCCCGCACTAGATCGGTTGTGCAACGAGGGCGTGCGGTTCGACCGCGCCTACTGTCCCAACCCCACCTGCACGCCGACGCGCGCGAGCATCATCACCGGCATGTACCCCAGCATGCACGGCGCCTGGAGCCTCGGCACGCGCTTGCCTGAATCGGTGCCCACCGTTGGCGACATGCTGCGAACGCAGGGGTACGACTCGACGCTGGTGGGCAAGGCGCACTTCCAACCGCTCGACGAGACGCCGGAGTACCCCAGCATCGAGCGGCAACCGCTGCTGCGCGACCTGGACTTCTGGCGCAAGTTCCGGGGGCCATGGTACGGGTTCGACAACGTGGAAACGTCGCGCATGCACTCCGACGAAAGCCATGTCGGCGGCCATTACGCGATCTGGATGGAAGAGAAGGGCCTGTCCAACTGGCGCGATTACTTCCAGCCTTGGCCCCCGCCAGATGCGAACGACAAGGCCGCCGGTGGCGCCGGCACGTACTTCCTGCGCGACAAGCGGGCCTGGGCGCTGCCGGCCGAGTTCCACCACACCACGTGGGTCGCCGAGCGCACGATCGCCAACATCGAGGCCAGCGCGGCGCGCCAGCGGCCGTTCTTCCTGTGGTCCAGCTTCTTCGATCCGCACCCGCCGTACATCATCCCCGAACCGTGGGCCAGCATGTACAAGCCTGAAGATGTGCCGATCGGAGCCTTCACGCCAGGCGAGTTCGACAAGATGCCGCCGCACTTCGGCAAGACGCGCGAGGTGCGTCCCGACTATGCCGCCTACCGCGAGCCCAACGGTGGCGCCGCGATCCACGGCTTCCACAGTCACCTGCGCGACGAGGCCGAACTGCGCAAGGACGTCGCGTGCTACTACGGCATGGTCAGCTTCATGGACCAGCAAATCGGCCGTATTTTGGACCGGCTGGACGCGATGCGACTTGCCGACGACACGCTGATCGTCTTCACGAGCGATCACGGTCACTTCATCGGCCAGCACGGGCTGATCGGCAAGGGGCCGTTCCACTACGAGGACGTCATCCGCGTACCGTTCATCGTGCGCTGGCCGGGCGGGGGCGTGCCGAAGGGGCGGTCGTCGGTGGCGATGCAGTCGCTGGTCGACCTGACGCCCACGTTCCTGTCGGCCGCGGGGAGGGCCAAGCCACCGGGCAGCATGATGCAGGGCGTCGACCTGCTGCCCAGCTGGCGCGCGCCCGAAGACACGGCCGCCGCGCCGCGCGACCATGTGATCGTCGAGAACCGCCACAACCCGACGACCGTGCATTTGCGCACGTACGTCGACGCGCGCTACAAGCTCACCGTCTACCGCGCCGGCGACGATGGCGAGATGTTCGACCTGCTGGAGGACCCCGGCGAGGTCCGCAACCTCTGGGGCGAGCCGTCCGCGGCGGGCATCAAGCAGCAGTTGATGCTGAAGATGCTGCAGGCAGAGATGGTGCGCGAACCGATGCCCATGCCGCGCATTTCGAACGCGTGAGCGCCCGACGCCGCTTCTGCTAATGAGCATATTGACGCGCTTCGTTCTGAGGCTGGGGCGCAGTACCTTGTTTGAAGCCGCGTGTGGTCACGGGCTGGCCGACCGTTCGTTGACGGCCGGCATGGCGGCGAAGTGAGAAGCTATAAGCATGACGGCATTCGGCAACAATCCACTCGCGCCGGCGCTGGCGACGTTCCGAAATTACAATCGCCATAAGCTTCGGCGCGATTTCGTCGCTGGGCTCACCGTTTCGGTCGTCGAGCTGCCGCAGGCGATTGCGTATGCGCTGATCGCTGGCGTGCCGCCGGAGTACGGCCTTTACACGTCCGTCATCCAGGGCATCCTGGGCGCGCTGCTGTCGTCCAGCGAGCACCTGACGAGCGGCCCGACCAACACGCAGTCGCTGCTGATCGCCGCGGCCGTCACCCGCGTCGCCGGCGGCATGGGCGAGGACGTCGGCGGGGCGGTCTACCTGCAACTGGTCTTCACGCTCACACTGTTGAAGGGGCTGATCCAACTGGCGTTCTGGGGCGGCCGCTTCGCCAACCTCGTGCAGTTCATCTCGCGGTCGGTCATCCTCGGCGTGTCGACCGGGGCGGGCGTGCTCATCCTGTCGGGCCAGCTGGCGTACTTCCTTGGCGTGCCAAAGGCCGACGCGAACCGGCTCTGGGGCGTCCCCAGCGACCTCGTGCGCATCTGGCCCAACCTGAGCGACACCAACCCGTACGCGGTCGGGATCGGCGTTGGCACGATCGCGCTCATCCTCGTTGCACGATTGATCAGCCGGTTCTTCCCCGGCGCGCTGCTGGCGGTGGTGATCTCGGCGACGCTCGTGGCGGTGCTGGGGTGGGAGGAGCGCATGCAGGTGGTGGGGGCGATCCCGGTGCACCTGCCGCAGTTCACGTTGCCAACGTTGGACCTCGACGCGTGGTCGCAGTTGCTGCCCGGCGCGCTGGCGCTGGCAATGCTGGGCAGCATCGAGTCGATCGCGATCGCCAAGACCATCGCCGGCCGCAGTGGCGAGCAGGTGTCGCCGAACCAGGAGGTCTTCACGCAGGGGTTGAAGAACACGCTGTCGAGCTTCTTCCAGTGCATCCCGGGCTCGGCCAGCTTCACGCGGTCGGCGCTCGATTACGATGCCGGCGCCGAGACGCGCGTCGCGGCCATTCTCAACGGTTGCTTCGTCGCGGCGATGTTCTTCCTGCTGGCCGATTACGCGCGGTTCATCCCGTACGCGACGCTGGCGGGCATCCTGTTCGTGGTAGCGTGGGGGCTGCTGGAGCGTAGCTATTTCACGCGGGTGTACAGAGCGAACCGATCCGACGCGGTGGTGTTCGCCGCCACGTTTCTTTCGACGATCCTGCTGCCGCTGCAGTACGCGGTCTTCATCGGCATTTTTCTGAACATCGCGTTCGTGTTGCGCGTCAGCTCGCGCCTGCACATCGCCCAGATGGTGCAGACCGAGGGCGGCGGGTTCATGGAACGGCCGATCTACGACCGGGCCGGTGAGCAGAAGGTGATCTTCGTGCAACTTGAAGGCGAGCTTTACTTCGCCGTCGCCGACCAGCTGCGCGAGCAATTGACCGCCATCCGCCGCAGTAGCGTGCGCGTCGCGATCCTGCGGCTGAAGCAGATCCACTCAATCGACGCCACGATCCTGCACGTGCTGGAAGATTTTGCCAAAGAGATGCGCCAGCGCAACGGCCACGTCATCCTCTGCGGCCTGCGCGACGAGACGCTGAAGCCAATTCAGGCATACGGTCTGGAGCAGATCATCAGCAAGGAAAACCTGTTCATGACCGGCCCCGGCCTGTTCGACGGTGCCAAGCTGGCGCTGCAGCGGGCACGCGTGCTGGTCGGCACTTCGATCGATGCGTCGCGGTTCAAGGCCGACGATGAAGGGGATCTGACGTACGAGATCTGAGCGCTCGCGGTGCCCCTCCTGTCATCCTGAGGGGAGCGGTAGCGACCCGAGGGATCTCGATCGTTCGGGAGTCGCTCGGCTGTTCGAGATCCCTCGGGTCGCTACCGCTCACTTCGGGATGACATGGCGATAGGATAGACGACTTGTCTTTTTGCCCCCAAGCCACCGACCAGTTCGTTTAAGCGACCATGCCGGGTACGGTTGCACCGATCCTACGACCCAAATACTCTCGCCTTGTTCCCAAAGTAGAACACCGCCAGCACCGCAGCCAGACAGATATACATCACGCCCATCGTCGAACTCGCCTGTCGGCCGATCTGGTAGTACGGGTGGTTGCGGACCGCGGTCGAGCGCAGGGTGTCCATGATGCGCGGCAAGGCGAAGAACAGGATCAAGATCAGGATAAAGCTGAACCGGCCGGTCTGTCGCCATTCGTTCAGCATCCAGGCGCCTACACCCGCAAGGCCCAGAATCCACGCCCACGGGCTGATGGCGGCGGTAATGCGGCCGCCGTCCAGTGGGGGGATCGGCAGCATGTTGAAGAAGTTCAGCATGAACCCGAAGACGGCCAACGTGATCGCGGTGTTCGATAGATCGGTGCCAGTCGGATATGACCGCCATACCGCGTAACAGGCCAGCGCCCCCACGGTGCCGGCGATGGGGCCGGCGATGCCGATCACGGCTTCCTCCCACGCATTGCGCGGCGGCTGGCGCAGGTTGATCAGCGCGCCCATGAACGGGATGAAGATCGGCGGGCTGGCGCTGTACCCGTAGTGCCGCAGCGCCATCACGTGGCCCATCTCGTGGATCAAAATTAGCAGCACAAACCCCACCGCCAGCCGCCAGTCCCACTGGAAGACGTACATGTACAGCACGATCGATAGCGCCATCGAACCGATCGTCTTCACCAGCGCGAGCGGCAACGGGTCCGACCCCTGCTCGACCGGACGGGGGCCATCGGGCGTGTAGGGCAACGTGGGCGGCGCCACGCCACCGTTCAGCGCCGCCACCCGTTGGGCGACGTGCTGATATTGCTGTGAACCGGGAGGTAACAATTCCAGGCATTGCCGCCACAGGTAGACCGCGCCGGTGGGGTCGACCGGCTCGAGCGCAATGGCCTCTGCGGCCAGCGCGTTCAACTGCTCGCTGTAGACCAGCATGTTGCATTCGGGACAGACGCGCGCGCCTGGCGGCAACGGGCTCTCGCAGTGCGGACATTCGGTGAGGGGCGGTGTCATCAGAAATTCTAGCGCAGTCTTGGGCTCAAAACTCGTTTACCGCAACGCAGCGGCGTAGGTGGCAAGGGTCGCCGAAAAGTCGCGTGGCTGCCACCCGAAATCTTCGATGAAGGGATTCAGATCCGTCGTGTTGTCCTCCTGGCTCATCTGCACCTGCGCGCGGTTGAACGGTAGCATCGCGCCGGGCACCACGTAGGTGATCGCCTTCGCGTACCACGCCGGAATCGGCACCACCGGGCGCCGCTTGCCGACGACCGCCTCGGCGATCGCGCGATGCATCTGCGGCCACGACACGGCCTCGCCACCGCCTAGCTCGTAGATTTTGTGAATGGACTTCTCGTTGTCGATCGCGTTGACGAACGCGCGGGCGACATCGTCGATGAAGATCGGCTGCATCAGCCCCGCGCCACCGGTGCCGAAGAGACCGGCACCGAAGTAGGGCATGAAGAGCCAAGGCGCCGCTTTCCCGCGCGCCCACCGCGCGGCCGACTGAATGAACTCACCGTTGGCGCCGTGAATCAGGCTGGGGCGGAAGATCGTCCAATCGAGGCCGCTCTTTTCGCGCAGGAACTGCTCGCCGAGCCACTTCGATTTGTGGTAGTCACTGACCGCGTCCGCGCGCGTGCCGTTGGCCGACATGTGGATGAAGCGTGATACGCCGGCCGACTTGGCCGCCTTGGCGACGGTGGTGGTACCGCGCTGGTGGATGTCGTAGAACGTCGCGCCCGGCCGCTCGCGGATGATGCCAACGAGGTGCACCACCGCGGCGCAACCGGCCATGCCGCGCTCGAGCGCCGCGGCGTCGTGGATGTCACCACGCACCGCGGTCACGTCGCCCTTGGACAATTCACGGTCGTCACGTTGTAGCGCATTCACCCCGAACCCGCGGCTTAGCAGTTCCGCGACAATCGCGCTGCCGACGAAGCCGCTTGCACCAGTGACGAAAATCCGACGTGACATGATGACTCGGTGGCTGAAGGTCGAACTGGCTAAGAGGCACGACGCCGTTCCCGTAGGGTGATCCTTTTGTCGCTTCAACATTCCGCCGACGTTGGCAGGATGGGAAGCGGCCTCTGGCGCGGCTCGTGACAGAGTAGGGACGTTACCGACAGGTTTTCCACCTATACGCGAAGTCGCTTGGAGATGCCGATTTCATAAGGGATGACAAATGCATAGCTTAGGGAATGTGCTTCATTGTCAGACGAAATCCATCCACCCTTAGCGACCTAACCCGATTTTCGTTGACGCCACCGGTTTTCAACGACTAACATTGAAGCGGCTCAGTTAAAAGAACGGCGGTCTGATTGGGCGGTACGCGAGATAAGGTCCTTATCCTCGGTTCGCAGTCTGCGGGCAACAACGCTGCCGTAGACGCGCTACGCTCGCATTGCGAGGTCGTCGAGATCAGCTCGATCGACCAGGCGATCGAGGCGCTCCGTCACGACAACTTCAACGCGATCTTCTCCAACTCGGCCGACTTCCTTCCCCTCGAACGCGCGCTCGTCAGCCAGCAGGCCAACCTGATCCTGAACACGATCGGTGAAGGCGTATGCATCGTGGATGGTGAGGGCCGCTGTAATTGGATGAACAAGAAGATGCACGCGTGGCCCGCGCCGGTGCATGAGAAGATCCGCAAGACCTGCAAGGAAGCCTACGACCTCTTCAGCCGCCAGGTTAGCCCGCAAGCCCCCGAGACCCCCGTCTTTTCCCGCTCCAAGCGATACGCGTTTAACGTCGAAGACCAGCAGTTCCTGGAGATGATCGCCAGCCCGGTGATCAACCCAGCCGGCAATGTCGTGCAGGTGGTCAGCGTGGTGTGGGACGCGACCGGCACGCGGCGCCTGCAGCAGAAGATCGACGCGATCGACAAGGCCGGCCGTGAACTGGTGCGCCTGGAAGGGGACTTGCTTCAGAAGCTGAACGTCGGGCAGCGTTTGAAGCTATTAGAAGATAAAATAATCAGTTTTACGCGCGATTTGATGCATTTCGATCATTTCGCGATTCGCCTGCTCGACCGCCGGTCGAACAAGCTTGACGTGGTGATCAGCAAGGGCCTGCCACCCGAAGCAGTGAACATTGATCTGTACGCCGACGAGAACGGTAACGGCATCAGTGGTTACGTTGGCGCGACGGGCCGCAGCTACATCTGTCCGGACGTCGAGCGCGACCCGCGCTACGTCATCGGCCTCGACGCCGCCAAGAGCAGCCTGACCGTGCCGCTTCGGTTGCACGACAAGGTGATCGGCGTCTTCAACATCGAATCGCGCCACCGCGCCGCGTTCAACGAAGATGACCGTCAATTCGCCGAGATCTTCGGGCGCTACGTCGCTATCGCGTTGAACATCCTGGACCTGATGATCGTCGAGCGTGTCGGCACCGCGCATAAGGTGGCCGACGACGTGTGCGCTGAAGTCGCCGGGCCGTTGAATGACATCTCGTCGGACGCCAACGCGCTCATGGACGAGTACATCGGGCACGACGAACTGCGCAGCAAGCTGCAGGCGATCATCGACAACTGCGCCACGATCCAGAAGTCGCTGCACCAGGCCGCCAAGGGGCCGAACACGAGCATCCTGGGTGCCGCCGACGTGAAGGAGCAGCAGAACGCCGACCCGGCGATCGGTGGGGCGCGCATCCTGATCGCCGACGACGAGCCGAACATCCGCACGACGATCTCCGACATCCTCCGCAAGTATCACGGCACGGTAACCGTCTCGTGCAACGGCGAGGAGGCGATCGAGCACCTGGAGAACGCCGACTTCGACCTGGTCATCAGCGACATCAAGATGCCCGACAAGAGCGGCTACGACGTCTTCGCCGCCGCCCGCAAGAAGAGCCAGCAGACGCCGGTGATTTTGATGACCGGCTTCGGCTACGACCCCAACCACAGCATCGTTCGCGCCAGCCAGGAAGGGCTGCAGGCGGTGCTGTTCAAGCCGTTCAAGGTCGACCAGCTGTTGACGGAAGTGCGCAAGGCGCTTCAGCCGCAGGGCGTTTCGCAATAACGCCCGTTCGTGTAACTTTCCCGACGAGCCAGACTGCTGTAGGCAGGCACGTTTAGCCGCGAGCTTGCTCGCGGATATGCTCGATGGTTTGTTCGGGATGGCGCGGAAGCGCGAGCAGGCTCGCGGCTAAACGACGGAATCGAATGCTCGCGGCCTGGGCCATGATGAACGTGGTCCCTCATTGACGAGGAACTTTATGAAAACGAAATATGCATTGTTGTCCGCCGTCGCCATCGCCAGCGTTTCGACGCTGTTGCTAGCTCAATCGCCCACGACCGCCCCGGCCGCCGGCCATGAACAGACGACCGCCAGCGGTCTGAAGTTCACGACCGTTCAAGAGGGCGACGGCGCCGCCAAGGCCGGTGATACCGTGTGGGTGCACTACACCGGCACGCTGACCGACGGCACGAAGTTCGACAGCTCCGTCGACCGCGGCGAGCCCTTCAGCTTCGAGCTGGGCGCCGGCCGGGTGATCAAAGGCTGGGACGAAGGCGTGGCCGGCATGAAGGTCGGCGAGAAGCGCAAGCTCGTCATCCCGCCCGACCTCGGCTACGGCGCCCAAGGCGCCGGTGGCGCCATTCCCCCCAATGCCACCCTCGTCTTCGACGTCGAACTGCTCGGCGTCAAGCGCGGCCGGTAGCATCGCCCACGGGCGCGCTGGAGCGCATCCGACTGAACCTACGAGCCGCCGGTGTAAACCGGCGGCTCTTTTGTGCGCATAGGTGGAGGAGATTCCTCCGGCCCCTCTCCCACGAGTACATGGGAGAGGGGCCGGATTTCGTAAGCACTCGTTCACCACGATCGATGTTTCAATGATTCCGTAGTGCTTATTCGTCGCGCGCCCACAAGTTCACCTCTGCCTTCACTTCCAGTACCATGCGCCGCCGCTGATGACCGACACGTTGCCCCTATCCCGTTCCTCCATCCCGCGACCGCTGCGCACGATGCTCGACAACGGGCTCCTGCTGGTGCTGATCGTGGTGGCGGTGCTGGTGGGGCGGTTGGTGGACAACGAGGAACTCGTCGACCCGTACCGGGCCAACGTCATCCTTCGCATCGGCATCACGATCGTGCTGGCGGTCAGCCTGCAGCTCATCAACGGCATCAGCGGGCAGTTCTCGCTCGGACACGCCGGGTTCATGGCGGTCGGCGCCTACCTCGGTGGCTACGCGACGCTGGCCTACGGCGCCGCGACCAACGCCGATGACGAGACGATCGACTTCCAGCGGCCCGCGGCGATGGCCGGCTTCTTCGCGTGCCTGATCCTCTGCGCGGTCGTAGCAGCAGCGGTGTTGTACGGATTGTTCGCGCTCATCCGCCTGTCGCGCCGCCTGCATGGGTCGCTGCCACCGTTGCTGTTGCTGGCGGCGCTCGCGTGGCTGGTGTGGGATATTTCCAAGGCCTACCCGCTCGAGACCGTGCCGGCGTACCTTGTCTGGTCGCGCGGGTTCGCTGGCCTGAACGGCCTGTTCAGCTGGATGATCGAGGCGATGCAATCGCCGACGGGCCGGATCGATGGACTGCTGCCGACCGCGGCCCGCGAGCCGCTGGCGATGTTCATGTCGCTGCTGGGCGGTGGCGTGTGCGCGGCGATGGTGGGCTTCATCGTCGGCCTGCCCACGCTGCGGTTGCGCGGCGACTACCTGGCGATCGCCACGCTGGGTTTTGCCGCCATCATCAACGTCGTCATCTTCAATACGCAGGCGCTCGGTGGCGCGATCGGCCTGCAGGTGCCGACGTACTTCGCGATGAATGACGACGACGTGCCGATCCGCTTCATCGCGCCGTGGGTCTTTGCGGCCGTCATCATCACGACGGCGGTCGTGTGGCGGCTGGCGCGATCGCCGAAGGGCCGCGCGATCGTCGCCGTGCGCGAGGACGAGATCGCCGCTGCCGCCACGGGCATCGACGTCACGCACCACAAGGTGCTGGCGTTTGTCGTCGGTTCGTTCTTCGCGGGCGTGGCGGGGGCGCTGTTCGCCCATTTGTACGGTTACATCAACACGGGATCGTTCGAACTCGTGCGGTCGATCGAACTGGTCATCATCGTCACGATCGGCGGGCTTGGCAGCATTCCGGGCGCAATCATCGCTGCGATCGTGCTGACGTGGCTGCCCGAGTTCCTGCGCGACCCCACGAGCTGGCTGGCGCTGTTCGCGAGGCCGTTCGGCGTGGCGTCGGCCGACGAGCTAAACCTGTCGCCCTGGCTGACCGACCGGCTGGCCCAAGTGGGCGATTACCGGCTGGTGATCTACGCGCTGCTGCTGATCCTGATCATGATCGCCCGCGCCAAGACCGGCAACCGCAACTGGCTGCCAAGGCGCCGCCCGCGACCGGCGGCCGCGGCGCCGGTGGCCACGGGACAATCGCTGCCCTAACGTTGCCGTCGGCCTTCTCGCGGTCGCCCGCCTTGCCTGTCATCTCGAAGGGAGCGACAGCGACCTGAGGGATCACGACTGACTGACGGTGCGGGCTGTGGGAGATCCCTCAGGTCGCTACCGCTCCCATGGGGATGACACGTGGAGAAGCGAGCGTTAGGCTCGGGGTTCTTTAGCTACGCGTTCCACACGACCGAATCGCACCCGCGTGATACGATTCCCAGCCTCACTATGACGCGCGCCCCGCTACTTATCGATGATGATGCCCCACCGATCGCGAACTGGATCGACCGGTTGGCGTTGTTGATTGCGTTGGCGATCGTCGTCGCCCGCTGCACGATGCTGGAGACGATCCGCGAGCCCCTGGAGATCGCAGCCGGCGGTGAAGCGGTGCCGCGCGGTGCGGGGGCCACCAGCGCGCTGGTGCTTAGCATGCTGGCGGTCGTGCCGGCGATGCTCGTGCTGCTTCGGCGGGTGATTGATCCGACATTCATCATCAGCCGCTCGTTCGCGCTGCTCGGCCTGCTGTTGCTGGGCGGCTGGGCGATCGCCAGCGCGCTCTGGGCGGCCGACGCGTTCCTGGCAGTTGTGTCGGCGGTCAACTGGCTGTCGGCGATGACCCTTGCATGGGCGGTCGCGCAGCTCGTGCGAACGGAGAAGCGAGCCCGCATTGTCGCGGGCGTGGGCGTCGGGCTGCTCTTGATCTTCATCACGCAGGCGGCGTTCTACCGCTTCGCTGAACTACCGGCACTACGGGACAACGTCGCTGAAAACCGCGCGAAGATCCTTGCCGACCGCGGATGGACGGAAGATTCGTTCGAGGCGCGGCAGTTCCTTCAGAAGATCTACAACGGCGAGATGGTCGGCTTCAGCGCCTCGGCCAACACGTTTGCGGCGCTGCTGGTCGTCACCATCATCCTCACGATCGGCCTAGCGCTGCAGCGCACGGGCGAGGGGTCGGGAAAGCTGACCGAGCGACTGAGAAGCTGGACGCTGCTACTGGCCATTCCGATCCTGTGCGGCTGCATCGTCATCTGGCTGACGCACAGCCGGGCCGCCATCGGCACGCTGCTGCTGGCGGGCATGGCGTACGCGTTCGTTGCGCTTCTGGGCCCACGATTGCGCACGCTACACAAGCCGCTGTTCGCGTTGGGCGTGCTGGTGGCGATCAGCGCGGTCGCGGTCATCATCTGGCGTGGCACGACGACCGGCACGCTCTTCCACGACAGCCTCACCTTCCGCTGGCGCTACTGGCTCGGTGGCTTCCGCGTCTTCACCGAACACCCAATCCTCGGTGTCGGCTGGGAAAACTTTGGCCCGCATTACTTGGGCCAGCGCCTGGCGATCGCGTCCGAAGAGGTCCGCGACCCGCACAACCTCATCGTACGCCTGTTCGTCGAACTGGGCCTCATCGGTGGCGCGCTGGGTGTGCTGGCGATCGGCCGACTGATATGGGAGATGACGCGCCCCGCGGCTCGGCTGACTGACGAGTCGGCCACCGTCACGCCACCACCGCCACCACCGGCCGATGATGCGGATCAACCGCAGACGTCGCTGCTGTCGATGCTGATCGTCCCGGTCATGATCGCGGCCAGCGCGATGGTGCTGAACGCGATGGCCTCGATCGACTTGAACCAGTCGGCCGACTACATCGACTACGAGCTGCGCAAACGACTGCTGTACGGCGTGATGCTGACGCTCGGCCTGCTCGCCGGCACGCTGGCTCGCCACGACGTGGTCGCGCGCCACGGCGGCTGGGTGCGCACGGCGCTGGTGATCGCGACGCTGCTGTTCCTGCTGCAGAACCTGATCGACTTCTCGATGTTCGAGTCCAGCGGCATGTTCGTGTTCGCGCTGCTGGCCGGTAGCGCGGTGGGCATAAGCACCGGCGCGATGTCAGCGGTCTCGCGCAACGCGGCGTCTTTCGTGCGGCGGATCGTGCCGCTTGGCATTGCTGCGGTCGTGTGGCTGGTCTTGCTGTTCGCGATCGTGATGCCGATCGGCCTGTCGGAAGGCGACGCCATCACCGCGGGCGAACTGCGACGGCTTGGCCGTCCCGGCGCCGCCGACCTGTACGGCCAAGCCTATGACCGCGTCTCCTACAACGCCGACTACGCCTACCAGACCGCCCGTTCGCTGTTGGACGAGCGAGAGCCCATCGGGCCGTTCCGCGCTTGGATCGACCGCGCGATCGCGACCAACCCGATGAGCGTGAAATCGTTGCTGCTGTCGGCACGGGTGGAAGCCCAGTTGCCCGAGCCGAACGTCGAACGCCTGCAACACGGGTACGACCGGGCCGTGGAGATCGACCCACAAGCGGTTGAGATGAGGCTGGAGTACGCCGAGGCCCTCATCCGTTTCAGCCAACCTCAGCAGGCGGTCGAACAGATGCGGCTCGCACTGGCGGCGAACGCGGGCCTGTCCCCCGACGAACCGAAGCGCCTGCCGATTGAACAGGTCGCGGCGATCGAGCGGCGGATCGCCGAACTGTCTGCGGCGCCGGCGGCAGCGCCGTAATTCCCTTCCTACGCCGGTGCAATAAAAAGGCCCGCCCGTGCATTGCTGCACGGGCGGGCCGTCGTTGGTCGGATCGCTAAACGAACTATTCGTCGTTGGTCGGGCCGACGGCGAGGATCCAGAGCTTGGCGAACGCCATCACCTGCTGCTTGGTGAGCTTGTTGGCGTTCAGGTGGTAGGTGACCTTGCTGCCGGTCACGGTCTCGCCGGACATCTGGTCGACGTACTCGACGGTGCCGGTGAGGCTGGGCACGCTGTTGTCGACGGCGAAGAAGGCATCTTCACTGGCATCAGGCGCGAAGGCAGCGGCCTCGCCACTGGCGGGGGTGTTGGCCTCCTCGTTCCAGCGGAGGTTAAACTCGTACTGGCCTTTGCCGTTGCTGGCGCGGTTGGCGTCTTCCACCCACTTGATCGTGCCGGTGACCGTGTCGGTGACTTCCTTCCCGTCGGCAGTGTAGCTGAACTTGATGCCGTCGGTGAGGTAGTTGCCGGTCTCGTAGTCGTAGTCGAGCCGACCGTTGACGGTCGTGCGCGGGTAGCTGTTGGCCGGGCCCTTGGCGAGCGTGATGCTCTCGAAACGCATCGGGTCGACGCGCTGCACGGTCTTGGTCACTTCCTTGCCACCCACGATTCGCTTGTAGGTGTAGCTGGTGAGGCCTTCCTTCTTCTCGGCCTTACCGATCAGCTTCCCGTCGAACTTGTCCTGGAAGCCCTGGGCCGCACCCATCGTGTCGACCGCAATGCGCAGCGGGCGGTCGTCCTTCACGTCGCCTTGCAGGATGAAGGCGCCGGTGTTGGTGTCGATCGGCACCACGCCGACCCACTTGCCGACCGTGCGCTTCTGCGAGAGGTTGTTGGGGTTCAGCACGATCAGGTTCAGGTCGAACGTGAGCTTGGCGTCCTGCTTTTTGCGACCGAGCACGTTCGTGTACAGGTTGGGCTGGCGGTTGACCTCGCCGCTGAACTGCGAGGTCTGGGCGACGGTGAGATTCACGTCGTACTTGTCGACCGCGCCGACCGCCGCCGAGCCGGCGCGCAGGTCGCCGGAGCTGTCGAGGTTCGTGCGGGTGTTGAACTGGATGTCCATCGTGCCGGAGATGGCATCCTTCATCTCGGTCGGCACTGCGGCGCCACCGGCGGCCGCGGGTTGGGTTTGGGCGCCGACGAACGCCGGTGCCAGGGCCAGCGACGTGGCCGCGATAAGCGTAGCGAACTTCACCATCATGCGAGTCCTCCTTCTGTTGGGATATTGCGGATTGAAACATGAGTCGCGCCGCGAGGGAAGAGGGCACGCGTTATAAAGCGAGACTTGGGTTGGAGGCGATGGAAAGCGCCGCCACGGCAGTGGCGGGGTGTTGAGGGAAGAATGGTTGTGAATGTTGGTCGTGGTCCGGTTGAAGCGACTCCTGTACACTCTCGCCGTGTCGACCGCGCAACCCTTCTCTACATCATCGTCACCGTCGTCGTCATTACTGCGTGCGCTCGTGTGGGCGGTATTTTTAGGGGTGTCGTGGACGTGGTGCATCGGCATGTTCCTGCCGGTGTTGCTCGTGCGCGATTACGGGACGGTCGCCTGGTGGGTGTTCGCGGTGCCGAATGTAATCGGGGCGGCGGCGATGGGGTCGGTACTGTCGCGCCAGGGGCACAGCCTGGACATGACCGCATCGCACCGGTCGGCGTGCGTGGCGTTCTCGATCGTCACCATCGCGTTTCACTTGCTGTTTGTCGTCGTTCTCGTGCAACTGGCGCCACCAGCGTCCAACTGGGCCACCAGCGCCGGGCTCTTCCTGCTGTTCACACTGCTCGGCGCGTGGCGGCGGGGCATCGACCTGTTCTGGGCGGCGCTTGTCTGGGTCATCTCGGTCGCGCTGCTGGCGATCGTTTACCGCAATCGACCCGACGCGATCGAAGGCGCGCCCGGCGCGATCGTCGCGGGGCGCGATCTGGCGTTTCTCACGCCCGTCATCCTCTTCGGCTTCCTGCTCTGCCCGTACCTCGATCTGACGTTTCATCGCGCCCGCAAGGCGCTGCAACCGCTCGCGGCGCGCACCGCCTTCACGCTTGGCTTTGGCGTTTTCTTCCTTGCGATGATCGTCGGCACGCTGATCTACGCCAAGGCGTTGCCCGGCATCCTCAGTGGCACCGCGGCCACGGTCGGCACCACCGTCGCCGCCGCCCTTGCGCTGCACATGGGACTGCAGACCGGCTTTACCATCGCGGTGCACGGGCGGGAGGCGAAGGGCGTCCTAAGGTGGGGCGTGATGCCGATCCTGCTGGCGGCGGCGATCGTCGGCGCGATGTACGCCGTCTTTTCGCGCAACGCCGACGACAACGGGATGAACGTTTTCGAAGGCAGCTACCGCGTCTTCATGGCGTTCTACGGGCTCGTCTTCCCAGCCTACGCCTGGATCTGCATGCTGCCCACGTGGCGCCGGCCAATGCCACCGACGCGCCGGATGGTGATCGTGTGGCTGCTGGCGATGCTCGTCGCGGCGCCGATGTTCTGGATTGGCTTTATCGATCGCCGCGAGATCTGGCTGCTGCCGGGCATTGCCGTCGTGCTGCTGGCGCGACTGGCGGTTCCCAAGCAGCCACCGACCCTTGTCCCGGACGAACCGGCGACCTGAGACAAACCTATGACCAACACCGACGAAATCTCGATCAAAACCGACCGCCTGACCGCATTTCTGGACCGCCACAAGCTGGACGGTGTGTGGCTGCAGAACCGCAACAACTTCGCCTGGATCACCGGCGGGCGCGACAACCACATCGCCAACAGCACGCCCGTGGGCGTCACCGCGGTCTTCGCGACGCGCGATCGGCGCGTCTGCTTCGCCAACAGCATCGAGGCGCCGCGCATGCGCACCGAGGAACTGGTCGACACGGACCTCGAGACGATCGACTTCCCCTGGTACGACCGCAACGCCGCCAAGATCGTCATCAGCCAATCGCTGGGCGGCAAGCGCGTGGCGGCCGACACCGACACCACCGGCTTGAACCTCCAGCCGCTGCCCGACGACTTCGCCGAACTGCGCTGGTCGCTGACCGATGCCGAGATTACCCGCTATCGCGACGGCGCCGCCCGCGTCAGTCGCGCGATGGAGTCGGCATGCCGCGAGGTTGAACGCGGTATGACGGAGCACGAGATCGCCGGCCTGCTCGATCATCACGTGCACGCGCAAGGGGCTAATCCCACGGTAACGCTGATCGCCGCCGACGAGCGGATCTGCCGGTACCGCCATCCGATTCCGACGAATAGCCGCCTTGCGCGTTACGTCATGCTGGTATCGTGCGCCGAGTTCGGCGGGCTCATCTCGTGCATGACGCGCTTCGTGCATTTCGGGCCCATGTCGGATGAGTTGAAGAAGAAGCATCACGCGATCTGCCAGGTGGATGCCGCCGTCAACCTCGCGACCAAGCCCGGCCGCACGCTGGGCGAGATCTTCACCGACCTGCAGAAGGCCTACGCCGACCATGGCGGCGCCGACCAGTGGAAGCTGCACCACCAGGGCGGCAGCACCGGCTACGCCGGCCGCGAGGTCGTCGCCAACCCCAGCAGCGACGTGAAAGTGGTCGACAACCAAGCCTTCGCATGGAACCCCTCCATGGTCGGCGTAAAGTGCGAAGACACCGTCCTCTGCACGCCCAGCGGCATCGAAGTTCTGACCGCCCACAGCGAAAGCTGGCCCACGATCACCGGCGAGTTCAACGGCCAATCGCTCCGCCGGGCGGACATGCTGGTTCGGTAGGGATTGCCGCGGTTGCACGTAACTCGTACAGTGCGCGCAGGTCATCACCGCCGCGCATCGGTGCCGGTAAATACGGGAGAACATATGAAAAGGCCCATCGCGTTCGCGCTCGTCCTCATCCTGTCATTCATCGCCCCGGCGATGGCGCAGGACATCGTCGTCGGCCACTACGGCGCCATGACCGGTGGCACCGCGACGTTCGGCATCAGCACCGATGAAGGCATCCGCCTGGCGCTCGACAAGATCAACGCCGACGGTGGCGTGCTCGGCAAGCAGGTGAAGCTGGTGACGGAGGACACGCAGGGCAAGCCGGAAGAAGCCGTCACGGCCGTGCAGAAGCTCATCAATCAGGACAAGGTGGTCGCCGTGCTGGGTGAGGTCGCCAGCAGCAACTCGCTGGCAGCCGCGCCGGTCTGTCAGCGGTCGCGCGTGCCGATGTTGTCGCCCGCCAGCACCAACCCCAAGGTGACGCAGGTCGGCAACTACATCTTCCGCTCCTGCTTCATCGATCCCTTCCAGGGCGCCGCGATGGCGAACTTTGCGATGAACGATCTGAAGGCCAAGCGCTTCGCCGTCCTGTACGACGTGAAGCAGGCCTACAGCAACGGCCTGCGCGAGTTCTTCATCGAAACGGTGAAGAAGGCCGGCGGTGAGATCGTCGCCGACGAGAGCTACAGCACCGACGACATCGACTTCAAGGCCCAGCTGACCAAGATCCGCAACACCAATCCCGATGCCGTCTACGTGCCCGGGTATTACACCGAGGTCGGCCTCATCTGCCGACAGGCGAAGGAGCTTGGCCTGAACGCGCCGCTGATGGGTGGAGATGGTTGGGACAGCGAACAGACCTTCAAGATCGGTGGCGATGCGGTCAACGGCAACTACTTCACCAACCACTACTCGCCCGAAGAAGACCGCCCCGCGGTGAAGCAGTTCGTCGACGCCTACAAGGCCAAGTACAACGGCAAGACCCCCGACGCCATGGCGATCCTCGGGTACGACGCGATGAACCTCATGGCCGCCGCCATCACGAAGGCCGGCAACACCAAGGGCAAGGACATCCGCGATGCTCTGGCCGATACGAAGGACTTCCCCGGCGCCAGCGGCACGATCACGATCGATAAGGAGCGCAACGCGCAGAAGCCGATCGTGGTGTTGAAGATTGAGAACGGCGCGACGAAGTTCATGACGAGCGTGCAGCCGTAGTTTGATGTGAACCTTCGATCGCCGAGCGAAGGCCATTTGTCATCCCGAGGGGAGCGGTAGCGACCCGAGGGATCTCCCAAGGCCCCGAACCGTCAGCCGGTCGAGATCCCTCAGGTCGCTACCGCTCCCTTCGGGATGACAGTGAGTGGTGATCGGGATCACTTGAAAACCACGGTCGCCCGCCATGGAAGAATTCCTCCAACAGCTCGTCAACGGCCTGTCCTACGGCGCGATCATCGCGCTGATCGCCGTCGGCTACACGATGGTGTACGGCGTCCTTCGCCTCATCAACTTCGCCCACGGCGACGTCTACATGCTGGGGGCGATGTTCGCGTTTTACGCGGCCACCAATTGGTTCGGGCTATCGGCTGAACCCACTTGGCCGAAGTTCTTCCTCATCCTGCTCGTCGCGATGACGCTTTGCGGCATCGTGGGGTTTCTCATCGAACGCCTCGCCTATCGGCCGCTGCGCGACGCGCCGCGCATCAACTCGCTCATCACGGCCATCGGCGTGTCGCTGTTCATTCAGTACGGCGGCCAGCAGACGGCCGTCTTCGGGCCCAACCCGCGCTCGTTCCCGCAGATCATCCCGAACATCAGCGGTGAACTGTTCAACATCCACGGCGTGACGGTCAGCAAGGTCGACGCACTCATCCTCGTCGTCACGGTCGTACTGATGAGCGCCCTGACGTACCTCGTCATGTTCACGCGCACGGGTCTTGCGTTGCGGGCCGTCAGCTTCCGGTTCGACACGGCTGCGCTCATGGGCATCCCGATCAACCGCATCATCAGCTTCACCTTCGTGCTCGGCAGCGTGCTGGCCGCGGCCGCGGGGGTGCTGGTGGCGATTAAGTACCCGAAGGTCGACCCGCTGATGGGTTTAATGCCCGGCGTCAAAGCCTTCGTCGCCGCCGTGCTGGGCGGCATCGGCAACATCCCGGGCGCGGTGTGCGGCGGCCTGTTATTGGGCCTGACCGAAGTGCTGGTCGCCGGCTATCTGCCCAAGGGCAGCCAGTACAAGGACGGCGTCGCGTTCGTCATTTTGATCGCCGTGTTATTGGTCAAGCCCAGCGGGCTGCTTGGGAAGAACACGATTGAGAAGGTGTAATCGACCGTCCGCCGCCGTTCCCTGACTCGGTCCCGATAAAAACGCGCTTCATCCCCTCAACCCGTCGCCCGTTCGACTCGGACGGTGCCAAAGACGCAGCGAACGGTCGACCGTTTGACCTGAACGGTCGACGCGTCAACGCAAACGGTCGACCGTTTGCCCCGAAAGGTCGACCGCTCGACCCGGCACGTCGACCGTTTGAACCGAACGGTCGACGGTTTGACCCGACACGTCGACCGTTCACGTCGGAAGGTCGACCGATTGCCTCGGCACGTCGACCATTTGAACTGACCCGTCGACCGCTTAAGTCGGAGCGTCGACGCTGCAAGACGCGGCGGCGTCGATCTAACACAAGTCGTCAGCGATCTTTAGCGAGAAACCGACTTTCTGCCCTGTCACCGACTAGCGATGCGACGAGCCGGACGCCTCCGGCCCCTCTCCCGGTACGCCGGGGGAGGCTGGGTGGGGGCATTTGGAATGACCAATGACCAAACCAGAATGACCCCATGAATGCACAAGCACCAATGTCCAATGCGTGGGGCCTCACTTGGTCATTGGGTCATTGAGATTTCATTGGTCATTCGGATTTGGTAGTTGGTCACTTGAGACCACCCCCACCCTAGCCCTCCCCCGGAGTACCGGGAGAGGGGACCGGAGGGGCGGTCCGTCATCGGGACTTCATCGTGTCGTCCCAGCATTGCAGCAGCAGGCGATCCTTGCGGTTCTGGGTGATCACGCAGACCAAGCCTGTTACCGCCAGCGAAGCGCCGGCCGACAGGCCGGTCGCGAGTAAGAAGCCCAGCATCAGGCCGGTGTTGAACTGCGTCTGATCCATCGTCTCTTCGAACGTCTTCGTCGTCGGCGCGGCCTCCCGGTCCAGTTCCGCGAAGATGGCCACTGATTGTTCGTGTAGCTTTCGTACCTCGTACAGTGCTCCCCCAACCACCGCGATCCCGATCACCAGCATTGCCACACCGACCATCCGCCGCCGCCGTTGCCAGAATCGCAGCCGCTCGATGACCTGCTCGTCGGTTGGTAGCCATTGCATGCGAGGTACTCCAAGCCGTGCTCTGCCCCGCCCTCGGCACGGCACGGAGTACCGTACCGTGGCACCCGGCTAGTTTGCCGGCCGAGTGGTCGCGATAACTTCCTCCATCCAGTCGGACGGGGGCGGCCCGCCAGCATTACGGTAGGCCTCGAACCGCTTATTGAGCAAATTAAGTTGAGCAGCCGCTTTCTCGCAATCGCCTTGGTTAGCAGACTCCTCGATGAAAACTAGCGCTCCATGGATGCCGCGATGGACATCGCTGTCCATGTTCGTACGCCACGCGATTTTGGATGCAGGAACAACGAACGTCAATCCGATCGCGGTTGCGATAACGAATCCGATTAGAAAGCTGAGTGGGGAAAAGCGGATCTTCATCGAAGTGTACCCTTCGAACTACTCGGTCGCTGTCCAGCAGGGTTGAACTGTCATCCCGAGCGGAGCCAAGGCTACGGGAGGGATCTCGATGGACGGACGCCGCTCGGCACTGGGAGATCCCTCAGGTCGGCAAGCCTCCCATCGGGATGACAGGTACCTGTTGGCCGGGCGTTCTAACAACTGACCACGGACAACGGACCACTGACGGGTCTCAGCCGTTCAGCGCCTTCCCCTTGCTCCGCCGCTTTGCCCTTAGCTTATGTAGCTGCTTATGCGTCACATGGAACGTCACGGTCGCCTTGCCCACGCGGCGGTCCTTTTCGCCGCTCTTGCGCATTTGTTGTTCGACGTTCATGTCGACGGTGAGGTCGAACTCCTGGGCGGTCTTCAGCAGTTCGTGGATGTTCTGGACCGGGGTCATCTTGTAGATGGCCGGGCCAAGGCAGGGGCGGAGGAACTTGTAGTCGAGGTGTTTGCAGACGACGGTGTAGTCCTCGCCCACCACGCCGAAGACGTACATGCCGCCGGCGATCTCGGCGTTGCCGAGCAGGGCGCCGCCGGCCATGGCGTTGTACCAGTTGCGGTTGAACTTGCGGAACGGCAGGTAGGCGGCGTAGCTCTTCTCGTCGAGCTGCTTCATCTTGATGCCGCTGAAGAACGCCAGCGGCAGCCAGATGAACGAGCAGATGCGGTGCCAGAAGTTGTCGCGCGTCGACAGCTTGCTGATGAACGCCTCGGCCTTGTCGAACCAGGTGATGCGGTCGGGCTCGTCGCCGGCGGGAAGCCGCTGCGGCACGGCGGTGTCGGCGGGCGTGCCGAGCGCCTCGGGGGGCGTGGCGGTGGAAGACGGAAGGGTTTCTGAAGCCATGGGTGAATTTCAGGGTGACGGCGACGTTCGTTGCTCGAAACCGCTCGCATCATATCGCAGTTGAACCGGAGACGCAGCAGGGGAATCTGGGACGGCCATAGGAAAATCCCAAGTCCCCATGCCAAACAAATGACCAAATCCCAATGACCAACAGGAGGGGAAAGCGACCCACAGAGAGATGTCATCCCGATGGGAGCCCAGGCGACCTGAGGGATCTCGAATGGCCGAGCGATTCTCGGCAGATCGAGATCCCTCAGGTCGGCACGCCTCCCGTCGGGATGACGGTCTGTGCAGCCCGGTATTCTCTTCAATTGGGCATTGGGGCTTGGTCATTTGTTGGTCATTGGGGTTTGGGATTTTGTCCGACATGCGGGATTTGGGATGTTCCTTTCCCCCTCCGCCCCTTGTCCCGTGAACGCGACGGGCGGTAGAGTGGCGCATCACTCGTGAGCAAAAAAACATCCCATCTTGTCGTTCCGATGATTGTCGTCGCCACGTTTGCGTCCGTGCATGGGCTAGCCCTAGGGCAGCCGGCGGCGCCACCGCCGCCCAGTGTTTACCTGCAGCCGTCGGACCCGTCGTATCCAACCGATATCGGCGTGGGCAACAACGGCGGGGTCAACCTCGACTTCACGTTCCGCTATCTCACCGACTACGTCTATCGCGGCATCGACTTCAGCGAGACGGGCGGGCAGGAGGACGCGCCGAACTTCCAGTTCGACACGCGCGTGAACTTCGACCTGGGCAAGGCACCGCACCCTTATTTGGGCGTGTTTGCCAACGTCTACAATTCCGACCCGATCAGCCGATTTCAGGAAGTGCGGCCGTTCTTCGGGGCCGAGTGGGAGATTCGCCCGCTGACGATTGACGTGGGGCTGAACGCGTATATCTACCCTGAGCGGGAAGACCTGAACACGTCGGAGTACTTCGTGAAGTTCCAGCTGGACGATTCGTTCTGGCTGAAGACCGAGCGGCCGGTGCTGTCGCCTTACGTCTACGGGGCATACGACTACGACCGCTACAAGGGTTGGTACTTCGAGGCAGGCGTCGAGCACATCACCGAACTGGAGGACACCGGCCTCAGCCTGCGGCTGTTCGCCGACGTGGCGTACGTGACGTCGTACCAGTTTTACGCGGTGGATGGTGGCGACGACGGTGACGATTCGGGGTTCCAGCACTACGACGTCGGCCTGACGCTCAGCTACAGCCTGAACGCCGCCACGGATCTACCACCGCGGTATGGCACGTGGTTGATCGAGGGATATTTGGTCTACACCGACGGCATCGCGAGCTATCTGCAGGCGGACACGCAGCTGTGGGGCGGGGTGGGGCTAAGGTTCAGGTATTGATCGAAGCGGGCGGGCGGGCGGCGCGTTTGCGAGGAAAGAAAGCGGCCCACGAATTAGCACGAATAGGAAAGAAAGCGCAGTTGCTCTCTTTTCGTGTTGATTCGTGCCCATTCGTGGGCCGTTTGCAGTTCGAAATCACCCCCACCCAGCCTCCCCCGGAGTACCGGGAGAGGGGCGGAAACGAATTCAGGCCTTCCCGGCCAACTCGATCGCGGCCTGGGCCTTGCGCATCTCATGCTGACGCTTCTGGATCGACAGCGGGTCGGTGTCCTTGCGGGCCTGGGCTTCGGCCAACGCGGCGCGGGCGGTATCGGCGTTCAGCTCGCTGGCGGCGACGGCGTCGTCGGTGACGATCGACAGTTCGTTGTCCTTCATCTGCGCCACGCCACCATCTACCAGGAAGTGCCGGCTGCCCCCGCCGACCAGATCCACGCGCAGCGAGCCCACACCCAGCTTCGCCAGCACCGGGGCGTGGC
Source organism: Tepidisphaeraceae bacterium (assembly GCA_035998445.1). Lineage (NCBI taxonomy): Bacteria > Pseudomonadati > Planctomycetota > Phycisphaerae > Tepidisphaerales > Tepidisphaeraceae > Tepidisphaeraceae bacterium. The sequence continues at coordinate 172,107 of DASYHQ010000052.1, forward strand.
CGGACAGGATGCCCAGCTGCCCGTCGTACGCGGGGATGACCGCTTGGGTCACGTTGGCCTCGAACGCCTGCTTTTCGGGAGTGACGATAACGCAGTGGAAAGACATAGGGCGGGAGTTTAAGGGGCGGCGGTGGGGGCGTCAAAGGGAAGGAGAAAGTCAAAATCCCAAGCCTTAGTGACCTTCAAATGACCGAGCACCAAGTCCCAAAGCAGAAGCGCCGCGGCTTGCCGCGTGATGTCGTCCCGATGGGAGCTTAACTCCCCCTCCGTTGAACGAACTTCAACCGGTAATCGCGCGGACTAATGCCAAAGCGGTGTTTGAACCGCAAAGAGAGGTAAAATGGGCTGGAATAGCCTGTTTCCTCCGCAATGTCCTGCAGCGTGTGGCGGGTGTACTCCAACAGCCGTTTAACGCGTTGCAGGCGATGCAGTTCTAAGAATCGGCCGGGCGTGTCGCCGACCTGTTCCTCGAACAGCTTGGCGAAGCGTGACCGCGATAGCCCGGCGACAGTGGCGACGGCGTCGAGGGAGGGTGGGTCGGTCAGGTTGGCTAGCAAATGGTCGATCGCCCGGCGGATGCGCGGGTCGTGGCGCGGCAGGCCGGAGCGGGGGTTGCACTCGTCGGCGCGCAACAGCGCCCGTTCCAGCGCGTTCAGGCCCAGTTCCAAACTGCGGCCGATGCCGCGACGGTAAAAGCGGATCATCTCGCGGAACTGGTTGAGCACGTCGTCACGAAGGTCCGGTGGAAGCTGCACGAACATCACGCCGGGCGCGATCGTCGGCCAATCGAGCCAGTCGAACATCTCACCGCGCGGCACGAAGTGCGCCCACGCGTTGTGCCAGTGCTGCGTCGCGGGCTCGGCGCCGTAGTCCTGGGGCGTGTTGGGGCGCACGACGAACAAATCGCCCGCCGACAGCGTCTGCACCCCGTTCGAGTGCGCGAAGTACCCGTGGCCCGCGATCGTAAAGACCGCCAACCAGTCGAGCGTGCCGCGCGGGCGGTACGCGCCGTAACCGATCGCCTGACCGGGGTCCTCGTCGGTGTACAGCGGGTAGGCATTGGGCAGGTTTTGCTCGGCGCGGGCCATTTCACCTCCTATCGGCAGTGGCAGGACGATCCTATATGCCGATTCGCAAAAATTCTATTTGTTTGCGTCGGAAATAGGGCATCCTTTCGCCCATGGACCAAGAACTACAAGACTATCTATTTGACCTGAACGGTTACGTCGTGTTGAAGAATGCGATCGACGCCGATCATCTTAAGGACCTGAACGAGGCGTTCGACTCGTTCCCAACCGACCTGCCGTACCAGGGCTGGTGGGGCAACTGCCAGCGATTGGACAACAACAAGCACGCTGGGCTGGAGATGCAGAACATCGTGGAGGGGGGCGAACCCTTCGAGCGGTTGATCGACAACCCATCATGGCTGCCGCACGTGCACCGGTATTGCGGCGAGCAGGGGACGTACGTTGACGGGCTCTTCATCGACGAATGCTTCGCCTCCATCCGCCGAACGGGCGGCTTCTTTCCCTTCCACAGCGGGAATTTTCGTGGCGCATTGCGTGGGAAGTACATGCATGAGCACGGCGTTTTCCGCTGTGGTCAGGTGAACGTGCTGATGGCGCTGACCGACGTGGGCCCCGGTGACGGTGGCACGCTGGTCATCCCCGGCAGCCACAAGAGCAACTACGAACACCCCGCGCTGAAGGGTGACTGGGCGAGCCAGATCGCCCGCGGGCACAACGACATCCCCGGCGCCGTCGAGGTGCAGCTGAAGGCCGGCGACGCCATCCTGTTCGCCGATGGCATCTGTCACGGCGCCAGCGCCCGCACCAACCCCGGTGAACGCCGGGTGGTCATCTACCGCTACGGCGTCAGCTGGGGCAGCACGCGCTACGGCTACCGCTACTCCGACGAACTGCTCGCCCGCGTGACGCCGGAGCAACGGAAGATTTTGGAACCGATTCCGTATCGAGCACCCAACCGAGTGCCGGTTGGCGCGATGTAGTGGACGTAGGAAGACCGATCCCTCTCCCGGTACGCCGGGAGAGGTTAGGTGAAGGTGATTTCGAATGACGAGGATCGTCAGCAGTTGGAAATCACCCTCACCTAACCTCTCCCATGCGTACATGGGAGAGGGACCAGAGGCGCCAGTTCCTTCGAGACAACGAAAGCGATCCAACCATGAGCCAATGCCAACGACGCGGTTCGGCCCAGTCGGCGACGCCAACACCCAAGGTGTGCCAGCGCCAGTGCAAGGGATGCCCACTGACGGCAGCGACGTCGCGTGAAGCAGCCGTTCGGGAAGTCGCGTCGAGCACCACGGCTTGGCTGGCCGACGATCGCGGCATGCGGGCGGGGCACGCCTTGCAGGTGCGCGCCTGAGGCTGCGCCACCGGCGAGCACGTGGGCGGTCTCGCGCGATTTAGATGCCAGATTCGCGCCCTTCCCCATTGCTACTTTCCCACGGTCGGCGGTAAAATGCCCCGCGTGTTCAGCACGACCACCGCGCCGCCGGCGCGGTGTTTCGCGTTTATGGGAGTTGTCATATGCAGATCGTCAGTGCCGAAGAGAAGGCCGCGCTCGAGAAGAAGCGCGAGGAATTGTACAAGGCCAAGATCGACGTCACCGAGCGCATCCGTCGCGCTGCGAGCCTGGGCGATCTGAAGGAGAACTCCGAGTACCACACCGCCAAGGACGAGAACCGCTCCATCGACCGCGAGCTGGCCGACCTGGAAAAGAAGATCAAGAACGTCTCGGTCGTCGCGACCGACAACATCCCCGAAGACATGGTCTTCCTCGGCCACACGGTCAAACTGCTGGACCTGGACGACGATAGCGAACAACTCGTTAAAATCGTCGGCGAAGCCCAACCCCCCGACGCCAATAGCGACATCCTCCCGGTCAGCGCCACCAGCCCGATGGGCGAAGCCCTCATGAAGGCCCGCGTCGGTGACACGGTGAAGGTGAAGGCGCCAAGAGGGTCGATGGAGTTTAAGATTCTGGAGATCGTTTGAGGAATTGCCGATTTGCGATTGCCAATTTGCGAATGACCGGCAGATCAAACCGCAAACTGGCAATCCATCCCGCCACCTTAGCTCAGTTGGTAGAGCAACGGTTTTGTAAACCGTAGGTCATCGGTTCGAGCCCGATAGGTGGCTTACTTCCTGTTCCTGATGCAGATCGGTCACCTCACAATTCCGCAACCATTCTGCCAGGCGGGCCTGGCGGGGTACAGCGATCGGGCGATGCGGCTGACGGCGCGCAGGCGGGGGTGTCCGTACGCGGTCACCGAGGCGCTGCTCGATACCATCCTGCTCAACGGTGGCGAGGGGCTGCGCAAGAGCATCGACATCAACGACGACGATCACCCGATCGCCGGCCAGATCATGGGCAGCGAGGCGGAGACGATGGCGCGGGCGGCGGTCATCATCCACCAATCGGGCTACGACACCGTCGATCTGAACTTCGCCTGCCCGGTGAAGAAGATCAAAAACAAGGCGCGGGGCGGCCACATGCTGCGCGACACCGAACGCGGCATTGGCATCCTGCGGGCGGTGCGCGACGTCATACCGGCGAACGTGCCGCTGTCGGTCAGCCTAAGACGGTCGTTCGACGCCTCGGCCGAGGCGGAAGATTCGTTCTTCACGCTCGCCGACGAGATGTGGCGGCTCGGCTACGCCGCGGTGCGGTGCCACGCGCGAACGGTGGAGCAGAAGTATCTTGGCCGAAGCGACTGGGCCTTCCTGAAGCGCGTGAAGGCGGTGTACCCGACTAAGACGATCCTCGGCAGTGGCGATGTCTTCACGGCCCAGGATGTCGTGCGCATGCTCGACGAAACGGGCGTCGACGCCGTCTGGATCGCGCGCGGCGCGATCGGCAACCCGTGGATATTCACGCAGGCTGCTCGGTTGCTGGCGGACCCTACGACGCCGCTGCAGCCGCCGACGATCTTCGAGCAGCGCGACGCGCTCAACGAGCACTTCACCGAAGCGATGAAACTGCACGGCGAACAGCTGGCCGGCCGCCGCATGCGAAAGCAGGGCATCAAGTACAGCCGATTCCATCCCGCAGCGGCCGAGGTGAAGGCGGGGTTCATCAACGCCTCCAGCCTGCGCGACTGGTCGGCCGTCCTCGACCGGTGGTACCCCACCGACGGAGGGGGCGTCTGGCCCGCTGCCGACGCGGTGGATGAGGTGAACGCCGGGGCGGAGCAGACGTGCGAGATCGCTTAAGGCGTTGTCCTCTGATCCCCGATGGTTTGTGCATGGCCTTTCGCGCGACCACCGACCCCGTGTCATCCCGATGGGAGCCTAGGCGACCTGAGGGATCTCGAGCCACGGACGGTTCGGGGCCTGGGGAGATCCCTCAGGTCGGCAAGCCTCCCATCGGGATGACACGTCGCTGACCAACGAAGGGCTTTTCCGCTAGCCTTTAGGCTTCCTACTGGAACGGCATTGGGCCCGACCACGCGCGCGCGACCGAATCGCCGTTGGTAATCCGCAATCTGCACTCGGCATTCCGACCACGTTCGCGGTAGAATCGGAATCCAATGACCCCAGAGCTTTGCCTTCGACTTCACTCCATCCGTCACGCCGTCCTGGGGGCGCGCGATCGCGGCAGGGTGGTGATCGAGTTCAGCGCCGGTCCGCAGGTCCCCGTTGATTTTCCGACCGCGCAGCGGCTGGCCGACGGGATGCTGGCGCTGGTGAACCTGCCGTTGCTGGGTCTGCACTGGCGCGAATCGTCGCGCGATCATGCGACCGACATCATCACGACCGTGTTGCACGAGGACCTGGAAACCGAGCGATCGAGCGTGCCGCGTAACGTGGCGGCCGCGCTGACCGATCGCGTGTTGTCGCTGTTCAACGACGCGATCTTCCTGACCAACGTCAAACCGACGGCCGACCTCACCCAGTCGCCGCACAAGTGGGCCAGCGGGCGCATCGACGCGGAGCTGGATGCGGGTGTCGCGATCGTGTCGAGCGAGCTGGTGGGAATCGTTTGGGTGGAAGATCGACCGTAGCGCTCGGCGCCCTCCTCACGTTTTGCCGCGAGCTTGCTCGCGGAAGCGTGCACCGCGAGCAAGCTCGCGGCTAAACGAATTACGAGATCCTCGCATGCATTCGAAGTCCCCCGCACGCAACCGTCTGGCCAAAGTCTTGCCACTGGAATGGCGCGAACTGCTCGTTCAGAACGGCGTGCCCAAGCGCAAGTACACCGCGGTGCTGAAGGTCACGCTTGTCGGCGGGCGGGTGATTGACGACCTGATCGTTGAAGAAGGTTGGATCATTGCCACCGACCGTACCGGGCTGGCCGGCAAGTTCGAACGGCGGATCGACTTCGACCCGCGACAGATCACGGACGTAGAGATCGTTCAGGTCATCTAACGGCCGCTGTAGTGGCGAGGGCGCGGCAAAGCATTGGCCGTGGCATGGGCGTCTCGTCCATGCATTTAGATTGGAATGACAGCTGAATTAGTGCCAGTCCGCTTCGATTGAGCCGCGAGGCACGAATTAAATTGAACTGCCCAACCGCGAGCATGGGCGAGACGCCCATGCCACGGTCAAGCCAGCTGATTCATCTCATCCGCAATCCCCGGACACCGCGATCAACCGCCACTGGTGCGGCGGGGCACGCCGGTGCGGTTAACGTCGGCGCCGAAGGTCTGATTCCGGCCGAGTTGCTTGCCACCACCGAACCCGGTGTTGGACTTCTTGGCGTTCGGCACGTTGTTGAGCAGATTGCCGGTCGCGCCACCAAAGGTCGGTTTGTTCAGCCCGGCCTTCATCTGCTTGAACGCCGACGACTCGCCGGTGGACGGCGTCGAAGCGCCCGTAGCGGCAGCGCCGCGACCCGCCGCCAACGCCTTCGCCGCGGCAGCCGCGGCGAGGTTGGTGTCGATCTGCGGCATGCTGCTGTTGCTCCCGCCCGCCGCCGGCTTGCTGCTGGCGGCTTTCTTGGTCGTCTTCGGGGCCGATTCGCTCTTTTTCTTGGCCATGGTGTGTGGTCCTCGTTTCTAGATCGATTGTAGCCGAGGTGACGGGTGGGACAAAGCGAAGCAAGGGCCCACGGTCCGATCGCCCCAGGCGACTGCGATCTAACCATCGTCCGAGTATGGCTCAAGGTTGGTTGGCTCCCGGTAGAATTGGAGCGAATTGCCGATCGCGTGGCTGCGCAGCCAGAACGTGATGGTAAGCGAAACAACGCGACCGACGTCGCCGCAAAAATGTTAGTCAGCAGCGAACCCTGCACATCTGCCCGATCCCCTGTGGTTACAAACTCTCCAACCTTTGCTGCTTATCCAACTCCAGCAGCGCCCCAATTAGCGGTTCCATGTTCCCCGCGACGACTTGGTCGAGGTTGAAGTTTTTCTCACCGCCGCCTTCACCGCCAAGCCTGTGGTCGGTGACGCGGTTCTGGGGGAAGTTGTAGGTGCGGATGCGGGCGCTGCGGTCGCCGGAGCCCATCATGGCCTTGCGGCTGGCCGTGTGCTCGGCGTGTTGCTTGGCCATTTCGCGTTCGTAGAGGGTGGCGCGAAGCAGGGCCCAGGCGCGTTCCTTGTTCTGGGCCTGGCTCTTGTGCTCGGTCATCTTGAACTGCAGGCCCGACGGCTTGTGCAGAATGCGCCAGCCGGTCTCCACCTTGTTGACGTTCTGCCCACCCGGGCCACCGCCGCGCACGCCGAACTCTTCGACGTCCTTGGGGTTGATGTCGATCTTCACGTCCTGCAGCTCCGGCAGCACGGCGACCGTGGCGGCGCTGGTGTGGATGCGGCCTTGCGTTTCCGTCTCGGGCACGCGCTGCACGCGATGGCCACCTCCTTCGAAGCGCATGTGGCGGAAGGCGCCGTTGCCCTTGATGTTGATGATGACTTCCTTAAAGCCCCCTCGCTCGGCCTCGCTGAAGTCGTTGACGTCGAAGCGCCAGCCGCGCGTTTCACTGTAGCGGCGGTACATCTCGTACAGATCGCGCACGAACAGCGCCGCCTCCTCACCACCCGTGCCGGCACGCAGTTCCAGGAAGAAGCTGTTGACGGCGTTGTCCTCGGCGGCGAGGAACTCGTCCTTCAGCGCTTCCATCATCGCCTCGGCCTTGGCCTGCGCCTCGGGCTGCTCGGCGGCGGCCAGCTCGGCCATCTCCGGGTCGGCCTTGTTGGCCGCCATCTCCGCCAGCTCCGCGGCGGCGTCGGCGGCCTGCTGGTACTCGCGGTACCGCTGAACCACCGGTTCCAGCTGCCCGCGCTCCTTGCTGAACGCGATCAACTTCTGCGAGTTCGACAGCACGTCGGGATCGTTCAACGCAGCTTCGAGCTCGCCGAAGCGGTGGAGCAGCTCGTCGAGCTTACGGATCAAGGCGGCGTTTTTCGGATCGGGTGTGGCCATTTGGACGGGCGATTCTAATCGTTATGGACGGGTTGGCACAGGTGCGGGGGGCACTCAGTTCTTGTCACGGTTGGGTTGCTGCGATTGCGGTTGCAACTCGGTGTCCAAGTTGCCTTCGACAACCTCGATCGAATCGTCCGTCGACGGTGTACCGCTGGTGCCCGCGGCTTTCGGACCCTTGCGGAAGCGCATCTCCGGCAGGCGCAGGATCGCGTGCCGTAAGGCTTGTTCCCAGCGCTGGCGAATCTTGACCAGGTCGGGGTCGTCGCTGGTGAAACGGCGTTGGCGGGTGATGTCGAGCTCGTCGACGCCGTAGACGAGCAGGTCGATCGGCGGGCCGACGGTCACGTTGCTCTTCATCGTGCTGTCCATCGACAACAGCGCGTACTTGCAGCCCTCTTCGAGCGTGGTCTTGTCGTAACGAATGCCACGGTCCAGGATCGGTCGGCCGTACTTCGTCTCGCCGATCTGCAGGAACGGTGACTCCTCCGTCGCCTGCAGGGGGTTGCCCTGCGGGTACACCATGAACAGTTGAGGCGGCTCACCCTTCACTTGGCCGCCCAAGATCAGGTGGACGTTGAAGCGGTAGTCGTCCTTTTCCAGTGCCGCCCGGTCCATCTCGCCCACCTTGCGCACGCATTCACCCACCACGCGGGCCGCGTCGTACATGCTGGGGGCGGTCGCGAGCCCGCGGCCGGCGTCGAACTCGCGGCGCAGCAGGGTGATGATCGACTGCGTGCACGACAGGCTGCCACTGGCCAGCAGCACGAAGACGCGCTCGCCGGGCGTGGCGAAGGTGTGCATCTTTCGCACGACGTTCACGTGGTCGTACCCCGCGTTGGTGCGTGAGTCGGACGCCATCACCAGCCCGTGTTTCGTGACGATGCCGAGGCAGTAAGTCATGATCGGCCATCCTATCGCAAAGCGGTTGTGAGTGTGAGACGGGGGCGTGTGGCCCTCCATCGTAATTTGGTCATGGCGGTTCCCCTCGCCAGCGAATAGACTGCGTCCCGTCGAGCGGCCACCCGTTCGTTGGAGGGATTGGTGGATCGCTTTCGTTTCCAGCACTGGCGGCGGGCGAGGCAGCGAGGCTACCCGGAGTCCGTCGATGTTGATCAAGATCGGTTACGACCTGACCTTCGAGGCCCGCGCCTACCTGCCGATGAATTTGATGCTGTACGTGCATCCGTCGCGGATACACGACCTCGTGCGCCCCGATCAGGTGCACGTCGAACCCTACACCAATCTCGTTACGTATCATGATTCGTTCGGCAACACGGTCGCCCGCATTGTCGCGCCGCCGGGACCGGTGCGCATCTGGGGTCAGAATCACATCCGCGATTCCGGCCTGCCCGACCCTGTGCCGCAATACGAACTGCAGCACAACGTGCAGGATTTGCCGCCCGACACGCTGCAGTATTTGCTGCCCAGCCGGTACATCGAGACCGACCGTTTTCAGGACATCGCGTGGAACCTCTTCGGCCACCTGCCCGCCGGTTGGGGGCGCGTGAAGGCGGTGGTCGATTGGGTCCACAGCCACGTCACGTTCGGCTATCAGCACGCGCGCAACACCCGCACGGCGATGGATTGCTACCACGAGCAGGTCGGCGTTTGCCGGGACTTTCAACACCTGTGCTGCGCGCTGCATCGCTGCCTGAACGTGCCGGCGAGATACGTCACCGGTTACCTCGGCGACATCGGCATGCCCTACAACCCAGCGCCGATGGACTTTTCCGCCTGGCATCAAGTGTACCTTGGCGGGCAATGGTGGAACGTGGACGGCCGGCACAACGTGCCCCGCATCGGTCGGATCCTGATGGCCGTCGGTCGCGACGCCGCCGACGTCGCCCTCACCACCCAGTTCGGCCCGGCCACGCTTACGTCGTTCGGCGTGACGACCGAAGTGGTGCAGGAAATCCCCGCGCAGGTCGGCGTGATGGCGTGAGGGGCGGATGACGCCGCCGACGCCCTCACCGCATGATCTTCTGTAGGACAGGCATTCCTGCCTGTCTCTCCCCCCGTCTTATCTCCCCCCGTATTCCCTCTTCTGTGGCACAGGCATTCTTGCCTGTGTCTCTTCGTCTTTGCGTTCTTGTCTGTCTCTCTTTGCGCTTGGAGTGCAGAGAATACGAACGCGAACGTCGCGAAGGGCAGACGCGAAGGACCGCGAAGAAGGCAGAACACATTCGCGGCGGCGGTCTGGGTAAGGCAAAACGCGAAACCGTGCACCATTATGCACCATTGTGCAACATCGCGTGGACGATCCAGTCACCGGTAAGGCTCATCACGTCCCGTATTCAGTTGTCAAAGAGCACGCTATCCATCTCTACGCCCGCGCTGCGCAATTGACGTGGACTTCGCGCAACACCCTTCGATTTTCTTCGCGGCTTCCTTCGCGCCATCGCGCCTTCGCGTTCTCTTCATTCTTACCGGGCAGTCGCAGAGACACAGGCGAATGCCTGTGCCACAGAAGATAGGCAGAAAGAAATGCGGGGGAGAGTAAGACGGGGGGAGAGACAGGCAGGAATGCCTGTCCTACAGAAGATCGAATCCGCCGCAACGGGCGACCGCCTCAGCCCGCCAACGGGCGCGCGAACGCCTTTTGCAGCGGGCAGGTCGCGGGGTCGGTGGGGCGGCCCGCACGGTAGGCGTCTAGCAAAACCTTCGAGCGGGCCGCCAGCATCCGGCGAACCTCGCGGCGTTGGCCCTTCACGCGGGCGAAGGTCATGTGGTCGTACGCGGTCGTCTGGTGACGCATCCACGCGATGACGGCCGCCTCGGCACGCTGTTCGACCGGGATGCGCTCGGTGCGGGCCACCGTTCCGCTGCCCACGGGCGTCGCGTGCGCGGTGACAGCGTCGGCGAGACGATGAGACAGATCAGCGTACTGCGAGTGGAAGGCCAGGTAACGCAGGACGGAATCGCGGAACGTCTCGACGTACGCGGCCTGATGTTCATCGCGCCGGCGGGCGGCGGATTCCTGCTTTTTCGCGTATGCGGGTGTGCTGCGCTCGGTGGTCAACGCGGCCCGAATCGTCTCGACCGCGGCGGCGCTGGCCCACACGCCGTGCGAGAAGGTCTTACGGCCCTTCTTCTCCTGCACCGTCCACGTCGGTCCCGACGCCTTCACGCGGCGCGTTAAGCCCGGGTCGCCCGGTGGGACGCAGACCCAGTCGGTCGGGGGACGCAAGATCTGGCCATCGACCGTGCGGACGGAGCGAGGGTCGGGACCGGGAGCGACGATGCGCGTTTGCGATGGCATTGGGTATTGATCGTAGTTTTGCCGCGCGGAGCTTTCGAAATTTACGAGTGGTGCAGGACGAAACGTTCCAGCCGTGGCATGGGCGTCTCGCCCATGCACTTGGTGAGGCAAAGCGACATTATTTGTTGCAGTTACTTGGGCGAAGCTGACGGGCGGAAATCGAGTTCTCCGTCCAATCGACATGCATGGGCGAGACGCCCATGCCACGGCCAATGCCGATCCGTCGATCCGCGTGCGCGTACCACGGGCGGCCCGCCCGTGCTATCGGAAGCAACACATGGGCGGGCCGCCCGTGGTGCGTGGAGGCAACGGGCGCGAACTGGACTTGGGCCCGCTTGAGACGCCGGCTCAGTCATCTTACCAGAGCGACATCTGCTGCCGATCGACAACTCGGAACGCATTAGTCGAAAGGTTTGGGAAATCGCCGGTCATCCCGGCAGACTTTCTGGCCAGCGTGAACATCGCCTTCAGTTGTTCCGCCCACTGGCCTTCGCCGCGCATGCGGCTGTTGAAGTTGGCGTCGTTCAGCTTCCCGCCACGCAGCGAACGCACGCGGTTCAGCACCTTGTCCTTGCGATCCGGAAAATGGTCGGTCAGCCAGTTTTCAAACAGCCCGGCGACGGCATACGGCAAGCGCAGTGGCACGTAACCCGCGAACCGCGCGCCGGCCTCGTAGGCGGCCTTCAGGATCATCGGCATCTCGTGGTCGGTTAAACCCGGCACGACCGGCGCCACCATCACACCGGTGGGGATGCCGGCGGCCGTCAGCTTGCGGATGGCTTCCAACCGTTTCAGCGGCACGCTGGTCCGCGGTTCCATCACGCGCGTCAGGTCCTTGTCGAGCGTGGTGATCGACACCATCACCACCGCGGCGTTGTGGGACGCAAGGTCGGCCAGCAAGTCGATGTCGCGCGTCACCAGGTGGTTCTTCGTGATGATGCCCGCGGGGTTGCGGAACTCGGCCAGCACCTGCAGGCATTGCCGTGTGATCTGGAACGATCGCTCGGCCGGTTGGTAGCAATCGGTGACGCCACTGATCGACAGCGTCACCGGTTGATAGCGCGGCGACGACAGTTCCCGCCGTAGCAGTTCGGCGGCGTTCGTCTTCACCATTACCTTCGTTTCAAAGTCCAAGCCCGCAGAGAAACCCAGAAATTCGTGCGTCGGCCGGGCGTAGCAATAAATACACCCATGCGAGCACCCGCGATACGGGTTGATGCTGTGCGTGAAGCCGACGTCGGGACTGTCGTTCGTGGCGATGATCGTCTTGGTCGCGTCGACGTAGTACTGCGTCTGCGGATGGGCGAGCTGGTCGAGGTACTCGTCGTCGTGTTCGACGTGTTCCAAGTCAGCGGTCACTTCGAGCCGCTCGAAGCGGTTGCGCGGGTTGTCGCTCGTGCCGCGACCGTGGATGGGCAGGGGAATCGCCACGGGGAGATTGTAGCGGTTTTGTACGGACTTTGTCAGGTTGCTCTGCCGCAGTTGGCATCGCGCACGATCTGCGATAGGTTCCAGGCGTGTTTCAACGCATTGCCATCATCGGTTCGGGCGCACTGGGGTCATACTACGGTGCGCGCCTGGCGCAGCATGGCCGCGACGTGCACTTCCTGATGCGGTCCGACTACGCGTTCGTGCGCGAGCATGGGCTGCGCGTCTACTCGCACGATGGCGACTTCGAGCTGCCCGCCAGCCAGATGCACGTGTACGACGACCCTGCCGCCATGCCGCAGGTGGATTTGGTCATCGTGACGCTGAAGACGACCGCCAACGAAAGCTTCAGCAAGCTCATCAGCCCGCTGTTGCACGAGGGCACCGCGATCCTGACGCTGCAGAACGGGCTGGGGAACGATCGGGCGCTGGCCGACCTGTTTGGCGCGCAGCGGGTGCTGGCGGGGCTGGCGTTTATCTGCACGAATCGCACGGAACCGGGCGTCATCCGTCATACCGATCACGGGTTTATCAAACTTGGCGAATACACCGACGGCCTCACCGATCGCGCAACCGCAATCGCGCAGATGCTACAACAGGCCAAGGTGCCCGCGACGGCGCTGGCGGACATTCGGTACGGGCAGTGGGAAAAGCTGGTCTGGAACGTGCCGTTCAACGGATTGGGGGCCGCTCTGGACTTGGAGACCGACCGCCTGCTCGCCAGCGACGCCGGCCGGGCGATGGTGCGCGGGCTGATGCACGAGGTGATGGCCGCCGCCGCCAGCGTGGGCGTGCACTTGCCACCGGAGACGGCGCAACTGCAGATCGACCGCACCGCGACCATGGGGGCCTACGTCAGCAGCATGCAGGTCGACCGCCGGGCGAGACGGCCACTGGAACGGCAGTCGATCGTCGGCAACGTGCTGGCGGTCGCCGAGGCGGGTGGGGTGGCGGCGCCGCTGCTGCGGGGGCTGGATGAACTGTTGAAGGTGGTGGATGGGGGATGAGCGGTTGATCGTTCACTAACGTGTAGCGGACAGGTAACTCACAATGGTCTATCTGTCATCCCGAAGGGAGCGGTAGCGACCTGAGGGATCTCGACTGGCTGACAGTGTGGGCCACCGGAGATCCCTCGGGTCGCTACCGCTCCCCTCGGGATGACAGATGTCGCAATGTTCAGCGGTTTGGCCCCCAAGTGTAAGCAGCCTGCGAATTTGCGGGTATGATGTCTGTATGCACGTCGTTCTGTTCGAGGGCCAACTTTGGCCGCACATGGCTCCGTTGTCGCTCAGTCGGCCCGCGTTTGCGCTCGCCAGCGGAACGGGGACGCTGCTGGACAAGCAACTGCGCTACCTGAAGCCGTCGAAGTTGACGCTCTGGGTTCGGCCGGAGATGGTCGAGTACTGCAAACAGCGGGTCGTGCCGTCGCTGAAGATCCCCGTCGCGATCAACGCGCCGCTGGACGACGAGCCGGCGCTGGTGCTGAGCGGTCGCACGCTGCACTTTGCCGATTACGAGGTGCCCCCGCACACGGCCGTCTGCCTGGACGACGAGAACCGCGTTCGGTCGGCGTACGTGGTGTCGCCGGGGCTGTCGTACGAGGACGCGATCACGCGGTCGGATAAGTGGCTGAAGCTGCAGGACCTGCCCCACATGATGCCGCAGAGCCGCATGGCCGAGCATGCGTGGGATTTGCTGAACTGGAACGAGGAAGCGCTGCTGGCCGACTTCGTCGCCATGCAGCGGGACTGCGTGCTGCCACCGGGGCCGTACCACGTGCTGGAGCAGGGCAACGTCTGCCTGGGCAAGGACGTGAAGCTGTCGCCCGGCGTGGTGCTGGACGGCAGCAAGGGGCCGGTGATTCTAGGCGACGGCGTCTCGATCGGCGCCAACGCCGTGCTGCAGGGGCCGTGCTTTATCGGGGCGCATTCGATCGTGTCGCCACTGGCGAACATTCGGGCGGGCACGAGCATCGGGCCGATGTGCAAGGTGGGCGGCGAGATCTCCAACAGCATCTTCATCGGCCGCAGCAACAAGTCTCACGAGGGCTTCGTGGGCGACAGCTACATCGGCGAATGGGTGAACCTGGGCGCCGGCACGAACACGAGCAACCTGAAGAACACGTACGACGTCGTCAGCCTGCCGCTGCTGGGCACCGAGACGCCGAGTGGCCGGCGATTCCTGGGCAGCGTGATCGGCGACCACACCAAGATCGCGATCGGCACGCGGTTGAACACGGGCTCGTACATCGGTTACGGCAGCATGATCGCCGCCAGTTCTATCACGCCGCGCTACGTGCCGAGCTACACGTTCCTGACCGATCGCGGGATGCAGCCGTACCGCATGGATAAGTCGATCGAGGTGATGACGCAGGTGATGTCGCGCCGCGGACTGATGTTTGGATCGCTTGAAGAGGAAATGGCCCAGTACGCGGCGCGGGTTGCGAAAGAGATCGAGAAGCCGGTCTGAATGACGGGCCGGCACGGAACGTGCCTTACCGTGGCATGGGCGTCTCGCCCATGCTTGTGTTAGCGGCGGAAGATTTCATTCTGAGCTGTTGCGCGGCGGGCGCGGTCTGGCACCAATCAAATCGTTATTTCAATCAACACGCATGGGCGAGACGCCCATGCCACGGTAAGGCATGGCCGACGCGGCGCGCTTCCCAAACACCAATCACCCTCACCCAACTTCTCCCGGAGTACCGGAAGCGGGGCCGGAGAGAGCCTTTGCCGCCAGTCGCGATTCGTAGATCGCCAGCAACGCGGCCAAGTGGGCCTCGTACGCCAACTGCGGGCGCAGCGTCAGGCAGGCGGCGGCCATGTGTTGGCGTGAGTCGTTGTCCAGTACCACTTCGATCGCACGAACCAACGCAGCGACATCACCGGGATCGGAGAGAACGCAGCCGTGCGTGCCGTTCATGATCTCGGTGGCGCCGTTGGACGTGGTGCTGATGACCGGCAGGCCCATCGCCAGCGCTTCGAGCACCACGAGGCTGCATGGGTCGTGCCGTGTCGGTAGGACGAAGAAGTCGGCGGCTTGATAGAACGCGTAGGCGTCGTCGGTGCGGCCGGTGAACGTGACGCGGTCGGCGACGCCGAGCTTGCTGGCCAGCCGTGCATATCGGCGGACGGCACCGTCGCCCACAACGAGCAGCCGCAATCGCTTGTCCGCCGTCGCAGCGACGGCCTCGATCGCCTGTCGTACGCCTTTTCGGGCGAAGTCCTGGGCGATGATGAGCGCGACGACGTCACCCTCTGCTATCGCGTACTTCTGGCGAATCGCCGCGCCGGCGTCGGGTCGAATCGCGGGATCGAACTTCTGCAGATCGACGGCGTTGAACAGCGTCGCGGTCGATGCGTTGGGGTAGTAATGCTTCAGGTGCCGCTCGACGTACTGGGACAGACACAGCACCGTCGGCGGCACGTCACCATCGTCCAGCAGTTCCTCCTCCACCTCCGCCATCGCCTTGCGGCGGGGGTTGAAGATCGCGTTGGCCTTGCGTCCCACTTGCGTCGCCACGCCTGCGTGCGGATGGTACAGGTCGGCCCGGCGGATGGGCAGCATGGCGTGGACGATGTCGTACGGCGTTGCCAGCAGGTGCGCGTCGACCGAGTCGATGAACCGCCGATACCGCCGCGTGCGCGTCAGGCCACCGCCGCGCAGCTTCACTTGCGCGAAGGGCTGGCTGGTGGTGTCGGTGGTCTCTTCCTTGGGTGATAAGGCCGCCGAGATCAGCGTGGTGTCGTGACCGGCGCCGGCGAGCGCGTGGGCGAGGTCGACGGTGTAGCGTTCGGCGCCGCCGCGTGCTTTGTCGGAATCGAGGATGACGAGCGCGATCTTCATGGCGGTCAGTGGTTCAACGAGACGTTGCGCTTGGGTTGGGCGGCGTTCAGCTTGGCGTCGTGGCGCGCGATCCAGTTCGATTTACGCACGACCTGTTTCTTCGTTCGCGCGAAGTCATCGTCGGCCTGCTCGCAGTAGCGCGCCAGCCACGCGTCGCGCTGCGCGTCGGTGATCGGCAGCTTCGTCGTGCTGTACCAGAACTGCGCTAGATCCTTCACGATCCACCGCCGGGCGAAGAACCGCGGCAACGGTGAGACGCGGGCGGCGTCGATCAGGCGGATGTCGGTCGTCGGGTCGTTCGTGTTCAGGAAGAAGTGGCACAGGTACAAATCGCGATGCCGCAGCTTCGCGCGATGCAGCTTGGCGGCGAGGTCGGCCATCGCATCGCGGACGGTGTCGAAGGCGATCTGCTTGCGCTCGATCAGTTTCTCGGCATCGTCGTAGCCCATCGCCAGCAGGTCTTCGGTGATGATGAAACCTCGGCCGTCATGAAGTAGACCGGCTGCAGCGAAGGGGACGCTGAGAATGCCTGCTCTTTTAAGGAGTATTACGCCGACTTGTTCAGCATTCGGTCCGAACAGGCGCAACGCTTCAGGCCGCTTCCATCGCTTTATGTGAAGCCGAATCGAGCGTCCGTCCTTTAGCTTCGCATCCAGCGTACAGTTCTCGCGATCTGGAAGAATCCGCCACGCTTTGATGTCGGGATGTTCGTATACGCTCTCGCCGTCCACGAGGCCCACGTCACGCAACAGGCTCGCGTACGCCGACTCGGCACGATAGAACGCACCATCGTCTTCTACAACGCGGCTTGTGGTGCTCACGCGTCGTTCCCCGCGTTCATGAACCGGCTGATGCCCGGTTTGAAGATCACCTTGCCGTCCACCACAACCAGTTCCTCGTCCAGGAACAACTGCACCGACTTGCTCAGCACATGCGCTTCCAGTTCGAGGCCCTTGCGCTTCACGTCGTCCAGCGAATCCTGGCCGACGTTGATGTGGAAGACGTCCTGCAGGATGACCGGGCCTTCGTCGAGCTGTTCGGTGACGAAGTGGGCCGTGCAGCCGTGCACGCGCACGCCGCTCTCGTAGGCCTGCTTGTATGGGGCTGCCCCGGGGAAGTAGGGGAGCAGCGAGGGGTGAATATTGATGATCTTGTGGCGGTACTTCTGTACCAGCGTCGGGGGCAGGATGCGCATGTAACGCGCCAGCACGACGAGGTCGGCCGCGTACTGCTGCAACTGGTCGGCGAGCCACTTGAAGTGCGCCTCAAGGTCGCTGGCCGACTGCCACGCGAACGGCACACCGGCGGCCTTGGCGATCGGTTCGAGATCGGGATGGTTCCCGAGGATCACCGCGACCTCACCATGTAGTTTGCCGTGGTGGGCATCTTCCAGCAGTTGTTCGAGGCAGTGCGCTTCCTTACTCACCAAAAGCGCAACCTTGCGTTTGCGCGCTTGCGAGTGCAGGTGGACGCGCACCTCCATGTCGATCTTCTGCCCGAGGCTGAGCAACCCGGTGATCAGGCCGCCCAGGTCGGTGGTGACCTCCTTCAGGTCGACGAGCATGTCCATGACGAAGAACCCGCGCACGACGCGCTGTTCGATGTCCTCGATGTTCACGCCGCGCTCGGCGAGGTACGTCGCGAATTGCGCGACGACGCCTTTCTGGTCCTTCCCCAAGACGCTGACGACGGCTAACACGTTGGCGGGCAAAGTTGGAACTCCTTCGCGGTCAATAACAGGAATAAGCAGGCATCCATCACTTCTTCGACGTTACCAGTGTAACCCGGCAACGCATCGCCGGTAAGCGGTCGGGTGGCGATTGGGGCGCGGTGCGAGTAAGAGCCGCTACCAGCACATCGTAGCGGCAGCTTTTCGTGGCACGGGTTTTCAACCCGTGATTTTCTCGAGGGGGAACACGGGTTGAAAACCCGTGCCACGCTGCGATCAACTGATAGCCGCTGTAGACCGGGCGTGCTGCGGCGGGAACGACGTGCGATCCGCAGGGGCGTGGCTACGCCCCACGGCAGCCGGCGAGCCGCTTGCGTTATCGGACAACCCTAGAGGGTCATTCGACGTCTGCGAGGTCATTTCACATGCATGTGAAGTCGTTTGACATGCATGCCAGGTCGTTTGACATGCATGCCAAGTCGCTTGACATGCATGTCAGGTCGTTTGACATGCATGTCAGGTCGTTTGACATGCATGTCAAATCGTTTGACATGCATGTCAAATGGCTTCACATGCATGTCGAATGGCGTGCTGTCACGCGTCAGTGTGCCGGAAAGGATTTTTGTGGCCCTATTATTGGCCGTCGGCGATTGGGGTGGGCTGGGCACCGTATGACGGATCACGCGCTGGCGAAACCCATGTCATCCCGAAGGGAGCCTTTGCGACCTGAGGGATCTCCCAAGGCCCGCACCGTCAGTCGGTCGAGATCCCTCAGGTCGCCTTAGGCTCCCTTCGGGATGACAACCCTGCGTGTGGGCACTCACTTGATCCGGCAGGCAGTGCCTGACGAGACATCGGCGGGCGGGGTCACTCGCCGCTGAACCGTGCGCCCAGCAGGGCCATGAAGCGGGTCGTGTTGTCGTGGTAGATCTTCTGCAGCACCTCGTCCGGTAGCGCCAGGCCGCGCAGGGTGGGCTGGGCGTCGGGGGGCAGGTCGGGGTCGGTGATCGGGCTTTCACCGACGTAAGCCGTCTCCCAGAGCTTGCGGTGGCACCAGAATCGGCTGGCATAAAAATCGAAGTCGCGATCGTCGCCGCTCACCTGGTCGGAACCGAACAGGATGCGGTCCTGATTGCGGATCATAAAATCACGAGCGGCGTCGCGGCGGGCGCTGATCTCGCGCACCATCCAGCGCGTCGCGCTGCAGTCGAGCCATAGATCAGGGAACTTGTCCAGCAGCCGTTGCAGGCGTGGCAGGTTCTCTGGATTGCCACCCAGATGCGCGCCCAGCCAGGGGTGACCGCGATAGGCTTCGAGGGTGTCTTCCCAGAGCTTGTAGTGTTCCTCGCGCTGGCCGTACCGGCCGCAGTCGGTGTACTTGGAACAGTACCAGGTGTCGGGGTCGCCCACGTGGGTCATGATCGCCATCTTGCGGGCGACCAGCTCGTCCATCACCCGGCGAATGGCGGGGCTGTCGAGGCGAAGTTTAGAAGCCTCCATGGTCGCCGGCGCCATGTGGAACTTGGCGATGCGGCTGCCCAGGTTGTAGAAGGCCTCGATCTTCAACAGCCAGTCGTCCAGGAAGTTGGGCGACGGGTCGCGCCACTTCGGAATCGCGATGAAGTGCAACCGGCCGGGCCAATCGCGCGCGAGCGTGAGGGCCTCTTCGATCGGCGTCATCGTGATGAAGGTGTTAATGCCGTAATGGTCGGCCGCTTCGAACCACGGCTTGGCGTGCTTGGCGGCGAACAGGTGACAGTGGGCGTCGATGACGGTGCCGCGCACCTTCGGCCGGGGCATGGGGGCGCGAAAGTCGATGTGCGTGCGGTTGTAGTCGGCAGGCACCGCCGGCGCGAACGCCGGTGGGGGCGGCGGGGCTTCAACCAGGGTGGGTGCGGCGACGGTGGTCATCTTGCTGGCGAATGGTAGCGGTGGACTGGCGGGCGAGACAAGCCACGGCACGCGTTATGAACCGCCGTCGGCGATGTTATAGCGCAACTTTCACAGATGCGTCGGGCTTATCCCATTCGTCCTGCTCGAACTGGCGCGTCAGATCGACGATGACGTGCTTGCGGTCGTCCAGCTTCACCGCGTACCGCGGCAACGGCTTGTACGCCGGCCCGCGCAACGGCACGCCCTCGGGCGTGAACTTGCACCGGTGACACGTGCAGCTGTACCCCGCGCCGGTCCTGCGGACGACGCATCGCTCCTTCGTGCAGAAGCTGCTGGAGACGAACAGCCGATCCTTCGTCCGCACGACGAAGAAGTTCGGGTAACTGTTGGCGAACGTGTCGGCGATCCCCTCGCCAAAGTCGGATAGCGGGCCGGCATCGTACGACTCTTCCTTCGACGCCGCGGCGAAGATTTCAGCCGCCCGCGCCATGCCACCGAACGCCGCGAGGCAGAGCGTTGCGCCACTTGCGATGAGGAACTGTCGGCGGGTGGGGTACTCGTACATCACGTTGAGGAATGATAGGCGCTGGTCCGTCTGCGAAACCGCTAGCGGGACCCGAAATTCAATATCCTTCCAGAAGGCTCGTCAGGGGTTGTGATACAACACGATTACGCGCTCCGACCGTGGCATGGGCGTCTCGCCCATGCGTGTGGTAAGGCCAACGGTCTGGATTTGGATCAGCGGCTTGGCCAGCGCAGCAGCCAGCAAATCGCATTTCCCATTCCATTCCACAGGCATGGGCGAGACGCCCATGCCACGGCCAGAGCGGACGCGGCATTATCCTTCAACACCCCTCTGAGGATGCCACTCTAATCAGAGGGTCTAAAACGCCAACGTCATCTGTTCCCCCACCGCGGGCACGCGGGCAGCGGGGGCGAGCCATGGCGTGGGCGAAAAAGGCTCGGCCAACGTCAGCCGTGGGGCGATGCGCGCATCGGATGCGAAGTAATCGCGCAACAGCACCGGACAATTGCAATCGCGGCTGCGATGCAGCAGCACCACGTGGGCCGGCAGCGGGGTTAGCGTGGCGTCGCAGCGGGCGAAGATCGCCTTTACCGCCGCCAGTGCCTGGCTGTTGGACAGGTGACCGCGGCCACCGGTGATGCGATGCTGCAGGAACATCGGTCGGCCAGACAGCCGCTGCATCTGCGGGTCGTAGTTGCTTTCGATCGCGAGGATGTCGACGCCGGTGAACCGCTCGATGAGGTAAGGCGGCACCCGACCGAGGTCGGTCGCGAAGCCGATGCGCACGCCGTCGCTGGTGATTACGTACCCGTGCGAGCCGTGCTCGTCGTGCGCCAGTGAGATCGGCGAGACGTTCACGCCAGGCAGCGGTTCAAAATCGCCATCGAACGGCACGACGAGCCTTTGGAACGCATCGAAACCGGAGCATTCCTGGGCCTTGTACAGCAGTTGTTTCGCCCGGCTGAAGTGCACGTAGACCCGCACTCCGTTGGCGGCGAGCGTGTTGACCCAATTGCAGGAGAAGTGGTCGCTGTCGAGGTGCGTCAGCACGAGCGCCCGCACGTCGGCGACGGTGACACCCGTGTTCTGCAGACGCTTCAGGATCGCGCGCGGCCCGATGCCCGCATCGATCATCAGCACGCCGCCCGGCGTTCGCAGGACCGACGCGTTGCCGCTCGACCCGCTGCCCAGGATGGAAAGTTCGACCGACGTCCGTGTCATCGTTAGGGGATTGTGGGGATGCCGTTTTCGTTATGCAAGCGCGGCCGTGGGAAAGAGACGGTTCAATCTCTTTCACAATCGAGCCTAGGCATTCGTACCTTGCCACGCGGGTTCGCCCCTGTAAGATTCGGCCAACCATGGCAAACGAAACCTTCCCCATCGATCTCAAAGCCCTCAAGCCCCTCAAGCTCGACCCCAAAGTAAACACGCTGACGGACGAGCAGGCCGCGACGCTGCAGTTCAACATCGATCTGTGCCGCGACGCGATCGTCTTCTTCACGGCGCTCGCCGGGGCCAAGGGGCTGAGTGGGCACACCGGTGGGGCGTACGACACCGTGCCCGAGGCGTTGATCGTCCGCGCGTTCATCGATGGTGGGGCGCCGATCGTGCCGCAGCTGTACGACGAGGCCGGCCACCGCGTGGCTACGGTTTACCTCAACAGCGTGCTCGACGGGCACATGCCGGCCGAGAAGTTGCTGCATTACCGTGAGTTCAACGAGGGCCTGCCCGGTCACCCGGAAAAGCTGCTGACGCCCGGCGTCGAGTTCAGCTCCGGCCGGCTTGGGCACATGTGGGCCCACTGCAACGGCATCGCGATGGCCAACCCGGGCAAGGCCGTCGTCGTGCTGGGGTCGGACGGCAGCCAGATGGAAGGGGACAACGCCGAGGCCGCCCGCTTGGCGGTCGGCAAGAAGCTGAACGTGAAGATGCTGATCGACGACAACAACGTCACGATCGGCGGGCACCCGCAGCAGTACATGCAAGGCTACGACCTATCGCGCACGCTCGCGGGCTACGGGTTGCAGATCGAGACCGTGCTGGGTGAGGATTACAGCTCGCTGTACGCCGGCCTGGCCCGCACGTTCTCGGACGACCAGCCGCGTGCCCTGATCATCATGCGCAAGATGGCGCCCGGCATCGAAGGGGCCGAGGGTCACCCCCACGCCCACGAGGTGCTGAAGGTCGACATCGCGGCCAAGTACCTCGAGAAGCGCGGCCACACGAAGGCCATCGAGATGCTCAAGAGCGCGCCGAAGATGGACAAGAGCCCCATCACCTACAAGGGTTCCAGCGGCGCCGGCAAGAACCGCGATGACTTCGGCAAGGTGATCAACGAGATCATCGGCGCGATGTCTCAGGAAGAACGGCTGGCGACGGTGCGCGTGTTCGACAACGACCTGGAAGGCTCGTGCGGTCTGCACCACATTCACAAGAAGTTCCCCGAGATCTTCGTGCAAGCCGGCATCATGGAGCGCGGCAACTACGCCGCGGCGGCGGGCTTCGGTAGCGTGGAGGGCAAGCAGGGCATCTACGGCACGTTCAGCGCGTTCCTGGAGATGTGCGTCAGCGAGATCACGATGGCGCGCCTGAACTTCTCGAACGTGCTGGCCCACTTCAGCCACAGCGGCGTCGACGACATGGCCGACAACACGTGCCACTTCGGCATCAACAGCTTCTTCGCCGACGGTGGCGTGCGGCCCGGCCACGGTGAGGACACGACGCGCCTTTACTTCCCCGCCGACCAGCACCAGTTCGCGGCGTGTATCAAGCGCATCTTCAATGACAAGGGCCTGCGCTTCCTCTTCAGCACCCGCGCCCCGGTGCCCGATTTGCTCGACGACGCCGGCAAGCCGCTGTACCAGGGCAAGGACTTCGAGCCCGGCAAGGACTACGTCGTTCGCGACGGTGGCGACAAGGCCGGCTATGTGATCGCGGTCGGCGAGACGGTCTACCGTTCGCTGGACGCAGTCATCGGCTTGAAGGAGCAGGGGACGAACGTCACGCTGGTGAACAAGCCGTCGCTGAACGTCTACGACGAAGCGATGATGAAGAAGTACGCCGCCGCGCCTTGGGTGATGGTGGTGGAAGGCTACAACGTCAAGACCGGCCTCGGCAGCCGCTTCGGCACGCAGTTGCTGAAGCGCGGCTTCAAGGGCAAGTACAACAACATCGGCGTCCACCTCGAAGGCCCCGGCGGCCTGTGGCAACAAATGGGCTTCCAAGGGCTTGACCCCACGGGGATTGCGAAGGGGATCAAGGAACTGGCGTAGAGGCCGGCGTCAACGTGGGCGTGAGCCGGCCAATACGTGTGTCGGCGCCGCGCATCCAGATGCCGCCAGCGGCATCGGCCCAAACTGTTGCGGTGGGATCGGTCAGCGAGCTGAACGGCGTCGCCCAGGTCATCATCGGCTCGTTCGTCAGCGAAGCGCCATCGGCCGAAAGCTTCACGCGTGACACGCCGGTCACGCCCACGGCCCACAGGGTGCCCGCCTCCGCCTCTAAGAGGCGGGTCGAGCGGTCTAGATCCTGGATTTGCGTCGACGCCGTTCGGCCCGTGGCGTCGATGACCCGCAGCGTCGTGCCGTCGCGTAGCCACAACCGCCCGGCGCGGTCGGTCGCGAAACCCTGACCGGCCACGTTGACCGGCATTAGTTTGCCCGCGGCGTAGCGATAGGTCCTGAATATCCCGTCCGAACCGGCTACCGAGAACCATCCGGCTTGGCCGTTCACGTCAACGAGCGTCGGCACACCCTCGATTGTCTCGCCGCCGGGTAACGGTGTTCGGATCATCCGTCCGGCCTCATATTTTAGGCCCCATAGGCAGCGCCTCCCGTAGTCGTGAATCACTACCGTCTGCCCGTCGTCCAAGCTGCCCAGTATTGTGTAGAAATCCGATATCGGCGGCTTCAGTTGCGGCGGGACATCCCGCTTCGATGTGGGCTGACCAGTTTCGGGCGGCGCAAAGCGTTCGGCCATCACGGTGGCATAGTCGCTGGCGAACGGCGACCACGCGTCGTGCCAGTCCTTGCCGTCGAAGTACTCAAGGACGCTCGTTCGCTCGATGAGGTGTAGGGTCTCGGTCTTGTTGGCGATGAAGGCCGCCGTTTCCCCAAGAAACCACAGCCCACGGCCGCGGTCGGACCCAATGCGGAACGTGGATTGCCGGTTGCCCATGTTGTGCTGTGGGATGAAGTCCCGCGGCGCGTGTCGTGCGAACGCCGTGGCGTGCGCGTTGATCAGCGCGCGGCTCGACTTGAATGGCCCCAGCCATCGCCCGTCGACATACAGGAAGCAGTCGGAGGAGCCATAGTCCTGCCGGATGACACGCGGGCGCAGCCAAACAATGGCGGCCTTGTCATCTAGGGGCCATAACATTTCGGCGATCGTGTCGGCGGGACCGGGAATGTTTATTGGGGTGGCCGTGCCATCGGCGCGAAGTTCGTACAGCTGACGCATCGCCGTCCATGCGGTCGAGGCGCCGGCGCGCGTGCGGTACAGCGCAGAGGCGCCATCGAGGTACGCCAGTGGGTAATCGTTCGCCGCATCCGGAATGGCCAGGTTGCAGACGTAGGTGCCGCCGTCGGCGCCTTCGTAGAAGATGCGGCCACCGTTGACGTCGTCGCCGATCATCACGCGCTTCAGCTCGATCCCGAACGGCTTGTTCGACCGGGACAAAACCTGCGATCCCACGGAAAACGATTTGTTGCCGATGAACAGTGCTTCGCCGGTGTCGACGTACATTTCAGCAATCGACGAATCTTTGTAGTGGAACGTGCCTTTGTCGACGAGCGGGGTGAACGACCACTGACCCGCAGGCGTGACGGTCAGGATGCCGTCCCCGAGCAACCGGCCCGTCAGCTTGTCCGCACATTCCTCGACGTAGAAGCGGGTCTGTCCATCAGCCCTATGTGACAGGAAGAGCGGCCAGCGGACCTTGAATCGGCCACCTAGCAATGGCACGGACGGCGCGTCGGCAGTGGGTGATAGAAGGGTAGCCAACTCGCGCTTGGCGAACCCCAGGAGCACGCGAGCCTGCCCCGGGTGCGCCGACTCGTCCGCCAGCGCAGCGTCTACCTCCACCGCGCCCGCGGGGCCGAGCCGCATCAATGCGGCCAACGCATCCATCATCGGCACGGCGTCCGTTTCGCTTAGCCGCTCGATCAACCTGCGCGCGGCGACTCGGTTGGGGTTGTCCTCGGCCATCGGACCGCTAGCGGTGGGCCATGCCAACTCGACGGCGTCGTGTTCCGTGTACGTCAAGATTGACCCATCGGGCAACGCGACCACGCGGGAGAGTGTGCGCCCGGGGCGGGCCGTGGGGCGGTAGGATGACCAGCCCAGCCCGTCCCATAGGAGCACCGCAGGTGGCGGAAGCGCAGGTAGGTCGCCGGAACCGGCCGAACGGGCATAATGCTGGACGATCCGCCGGCTCGCGATACCGCCCGAGGTCAGTGGGACTATCGCAACTTGCCCACCCGCTATCCTGATAAGCTTGACGTCACGACTCACGACCGTACCCGGCGGGTAGGGGATCGTGCTCCAGTTCCCGACCTTGTCGACGCGGTGCAGGCCCGCGGGGCGGTCGTCGCCGAGCTCGGCCGTCGTAGCGAAGTAGACGTCTCCCGTCTCCGGCATCTCCAATGCTGAACGGACGTACGTCATCCCGTTGCCACGCGACGCCCGCCGGGTCGTCGGTTGGTCCGCCTTGGCGGTGCTGATGGGCGCTGGTAGTGGGTGTGGTGGAAGCCAGTTTTTCCCGTCGTGCGCGACGATGTCGCGCATCGCGCTATTGCCTACGCCCCAGTGGCGCCCGACCGAGTCAACCAGCAACAGCGAGCCGTTGCCACGGATCGTCTTCGACCGCCCGGCGGCGAACTCGGCGAACGACCCCTTGAACGCCTCGGCGCTTCCCGCCGCCATCTTGAAGTAAGTTGTCCCGTCGGCGCTCGACGCGACCGAGGCGCCGCGCAGTGGCAACTTCACCCACCGTTGACGGGTCGACAACGCGGCCATCAACTCGGAGTCCTCACGGGCGAACACGTGCAACTCGTCCGGCGTGGGCGCGCGGTCCTGCAGGCGGTCGACGGTGGGCATCCCCTGTTCGGGCGCTTGTAGAAACTGGTACACCGCGTGTCCCGCGAACCCAACCGCTACTACGGCGGCGACGCCGGCAGCTATTTTTTTGACGATCGTGCTCAAGCTATTCTCTCCCGACTGGGACATGGACCCGCGGACTCGCGTGGCCGTCCGGGCGATCGAAATGACGACATTCGATCTCAGATCGCTCTTGAAGACCTTTTCGTGCCTTTTCGTCTGCCGATAGAAGTCGAACCCAATACAGCATATCAACTGTTCCCGTCCAACGCGTCCACGTGTCGCTTCGTTTCGTTCGCTTGCATAACGCGACGTAAGTGTTTTTCGAGATAGGCTTTATCCATGTGTCGCTTGGCGCACACGTGTCTCGATATATGCTGGCTCGAAAACGTGCTATAATTCGTTTCGAACTGGCCGTACGTTTTACGGCTGGGTTGACGGGTCCCGGGAACCACCCATGAATCAAAAACATCGCGTCGGTGTCATCGGCTTCGGGCGGATGGGCAGGGGCTTTGTGTCGGCGATGCAGGCGTCGGACGATTGGGAAATCGTCGCGATCTGCGACGTGCATGGGCCGACGCGCGAGCTGGCGGCCAAGACGGTGCCGACCGCCCGCATCGCCAGCGACCCCGAGGAGGTACTCAACGACCCGACGATCAGCGTCGTCGGCATCTATACCTTGGCCGACGTGCGGCCGGCGCTCATCCGCAAGGCGCTGGCCAACAAGCTGCACATCCTGGCGGAAAAGCCGCTCGGTGCCGACGTCGCCGACGAGTGGAAGCTCGTCGAGGAGATCGAGGCCAGCAAGCAGTTGGTGGCGGTGAACCTGTTCAACCGCAACGCGTGGTACCACCGCGAGATTCAGGCGTTCATTGCGGAAGGGGAGATCGGCAAGCTGGCGATCATCCGCGTCTGCCACATGACGCCCGGCCACATGCCAGGTGAAGGGCACGACCCCGAAGGCCCGCCGTTCCACGACTGCGGCATGCACTACGTCGACGTCGCCCGCTGGTACGCCAAGAGCGAGTTCGCCACCTGGCATGCCCAGGGCATGCGCATGTGGAACCATAAGGACCCCTGGTGGGTGCAGTGCCACGGCACGTTCGAGAACGGCGTCGCGTTCGACATCACGCAGGGCTTCGTCTACGGCCACCTGGCCAAGGATAAGACGCACAACTGCTACGTCGACGTCATCGGCACCAAGGGCATCGCCCGCATGACCCACGACTTCAAGAACGCCACGATTCACTGTCACGGCGTCAACCACACGCAGACCAAGACCGCGCTGTTCAACGACAAGAAGCTCGACGTGATGTGCGAACTGTTCGCCCGCAGCGTGCGTGCGGGCAAGAACCTCGGCTTCCCCACGGCGCGCGACAGCGTGATCGCGTCGGAAGTGTCGTGGGCCATGCTGAACGATGCCGTCGCCAACGTGCCACCGGCCGTCGGCACCCAGCGTGAGATGCAGGAGATTCTGAAGCATCGCCGCACCCTGCGCAACGGGTTCGGCCTGCCCGTGCGCCCGCAATCGTGCCCGGCCGAGCCGGTGCCCGTCGGCCAACCGGAGATCGCCTGCGGCGAAGACCTGTGCGGCTTAAGCGAGGCCCAGCAGGCGTCGCCGACGACTGCGTCTAGTATGGATGAGGCGGCGCTGCAGTAGACGCGCAGCAGGCAGGCGACGCATAGATGTCCAAGAAGGTACGCGCGCCTTGCAGCGCGACGCGCTCCGCGTTGCAATGGTCGCAGCATGACCGAGCCTGACGTCTCCGATCTTCTCACTGTCGAGCAGGCGATCGCGATCATCGATGCGGAGCCTGTACATCCGCGACCAATCGCGCTGCCGTTGGCGGAAGCGATGGGCCTGCGGCTCGCCGAGCCGATCGCGGCTGATCGCGACTACCCGCCGTTCGACAAAAGCCTGATGGACGGCTACGCCGTCCGCGCCGCCGATCTGAAGGACGACGTGACCGTGCTGAACCTCGTCGGCGAGATCGCCGCCGGCGCGTGGCCCCAGCGCGGTGTGTTGTCGGGTGAAGCGATGGGCATTATGACCGGCGCCCCGATGCCTCCGGGGGCGGATGGCGTGGTGCCCGTCGAGTTCGTTGATCGATCGCATCCCACGTCCGCGAACCAAGTCGCGCTGCAACGCGTCGATCGACCGTCACGGTTCATCGCCAAGCAAGGGGACGATGCGAGGAACGGGCAACCACTGTTGCCGGCCGGCATGCGATTGGGCCCGGCGCAACTGGCCGTCGCGGGCAGCGTCGGCGCCGCGACTGTGCGCGTCTTCGCGCGGCCGCGGGTGGCGATCATCGGCAGTGGTGACGAGGTCGTGCCGATCTACGCCACGCCGGCCGCGGGGCAGATCCGCAATGCGAACAACCTGATGCTCGCGGGCCTGCTAAAGCGCCTCGGCTGCGACGTGACCGATTTAGGCGTGGTTCGCGACGAACCGGCCGATGTGCGCAATGTGCTGGAGCGTGCCCGAGCGTTCGACGCGATGTTCATCACCGGCGGCATGAGCATGGGCCAGTACGACTACGTGCCGCGCGTGCTGCGCGAGATGGGCGCTGCGCTGAAGGTGACGAAACTGCGCATCAAGCCGGGCAAACCTTTCGTCTTTGCGACGATCGGCGACACGTTCGCCTTTGGTCTGCCCGGCAACCCGGTCAGCGCCTTCGTCTGCACCCTGCGCCTCGCGGCCCGGCTCATCAGCCGGTTGAGCGGTGGCCTGGCCGAGCCCGCCTGGCGGGTGGGGGCGCTTGCCACCGGCCTGCCCGCCAATGGCCCGCGCGAGTTCTATCAACCCGCGATGTTCGACGGTGAAACGGTCCATCCCTTGAAATGGCGCGGCTCGGCCGACGTCTATACCTTGGCGGCGGCCAATGCGCTGATCGTCCACCCCGAAAATGCCCCGGCGTTAGCCGCCGGTGACCGGGTGCGACTGTTGGAGATCCCCCAATGAACTTCCGAACCCTTACCCTGCTCGTGATCGTCGCCGCCTTCAGCTTTGGTGGCTCGTTCCAGTGCCGTAGTGGCGATGATGACGACCACGACGGTGACGTGGTGGTGACCACGCCTTGAGGAACTGCTACAATCGGGCCGATCCGGAGGCCAAATGGTAGCCATCAAAACCAAATTCAACGGCGAGTCGATTGAGGTGCCGGCCGAGCTACGTGGCGCTAAGCCCACGGAAGTCGTAGTCGTGTTCGAAGAGCCGGCGACGGTTCAGGGCAAGGGCGGGCATTCGATCTGGGATGTGGTTGCCCGCTCTACCGGCACTCGAACCGCAGAAGACATTGACGCGCAGGTCCGTGCCGAGCGCGCCGAATGGGGCGATCGTTGATCTACCTCGACGCGAACGTCGTTATTAGATTGATAAAAGGCTCGCCTGCGGTTCGCGCTGCACCTCATTCACGACTGGTAGGCACCAGGGTATGCATGTCACAACTAACCCGGCTCGAGTGCCGCACGAAGCCAATGGCTGACGGCAACAGCATGGTTCTAGGGGAGTTCGACGCGTTCTTCGACGGTAACGAGCTATTGATCGGTGACGTGACGACGGACGTGATCGATCTTGCAACGCGCCTTCGCGCTAAATACCGGCTACGCACCCCGGACGTCTTGCACGTCGCATCCGCGGTAAGTTTGAACGCCAACACATTCCTCACCGGCGATAGGCAACTCTCGCGCGTCACCGAAATTCCCGTCGAAGTGATCTAACCTTCCTTCACCGCCGCCAGCGCGTAAAACGGTCGCCCCTCGCGGCGGTACTTGCGTTCGAAGTTCGTGCCGACGAATTCCCCCTCGTTGGCCGATCCGGGGCGGTTGTAATCCACCACCGTAAATCCCGCAGCGGCGCGCAGCGTGGGTTCGATGTTCTCGTCCCAGTATCCCTTGTGATCGGTCACGATCTGCACGCGGCCGCCCGGCACCAGCACGCGGTGCAGCAGGGGCATGAACTTCGGCTGGACCAGACGCCGCTTGTGATGGCGGGCCTTGGGCCAGGGGTCAGGAAAGTAGATGTGGACGACCGACAAGCTCGCTGGCGGCACGAACTCGGTCAGGAAAAAGCTCGCCTCGGCGCGCACGGTGCGGGCGTTGGCGCAGTTGTGCCGCCGCATGCGATCGCTGGCGTAGCGCCAGAACCAGCGGGCCCATTCGATGCCGAAGAAGTTCGTGTCCAAGCGGCTGCGGGCCTGTTCGCACAGGAACGTGCCCTTGCCCATGCCGACCTCCAGTTCCACCTTATTGGCGTTGCCGTACAGTTCCGACCAGATCAACGGCTTGGGTAACGCGTCGGGATCGAGGCCGACGGGTTCGACGATTAACTCATGAGACGATTGCATGGGGCAACGAGTATACTCGCGGACCCGCCCGATGTGGTGTCGTCGGGCCGGCGTGAACGGGAGCTAGCAAACATGTCGCAATATTCAGTGGGTTTCGACTTTGGTACCGAGAGCGTCCGCGTGGTGATCGTCGATGTGTCGAATGGTCGTGTCGCGGGCCAGGCATCACGTTCGTATGCGCACGGCGTCATTGATGACGTGCTGCCCGACGCCGAGGTAAAGCTGCCGCCCGATTATGCGCTGCAGCACCCGCAGGACTGGCTAACCGACGCCGCAGCGGCGTGCAAGGACGCGCTGACCAAGAGCGGCGCGAGCGCGGCCGACGTGGTGGGCATTGGCGTCGACTTCACCAGCTGCACGATGATGCCGGCCTTCGCCGACGGCACGCCCGTCTGCCTGTTCGAGCGCTTCGGCCGGGTGCCGCTGGCGTACCCCAAGCTCTGGAAGCACCACGCCGCCAAGGCCGAGACGGACCGCATCAACGAGGTCGCCCGGCAGCGCAACGAGCCCTGGCTAAGCCGCTACGGCGGCACGATCGGCCTTGAATGGTTCTTTCCCAAGGTGCTGGAAACGCTCAACCACGAGCCCGGCGTCTACGACATTGCCGACGTCTGGCTGGAGGCGGGCGACTGGTTCGTCTGGCAGCTGGTCGATGGACCGTTCCCGAAGTGTTCGACGAAGAACCTGTCACGCTCGACCTGCCAGGCCGGCTACAAGGCGATGTGGAACGGCGAGACGGGCTTTCCGTCACCCGACTATTTCGAGGCCGTAAACCCGAAGATGCGCGACGTGGTCGCCGAGAAGATGCCCGGCGAGATGGTCGCCCCTGGCGCCCGCGCCGGCACGCTGACCGAGGCAGCCGCAGCGCTGTTCGGGTTGCGCGCTGGCACGCCGGTGTCGGCGGCGATCATCGATGCCCACGCCGGCGTGCCTGGCGCGGGCGTAGCGGATGCGTCGACCATGGTCCTCGTCATGGGCACCAGCTCGTGCCACATGATGAACGCGCTCGGCGATGCGCCCATCCCCGGCGTCGCGGGCGTGGTGCAGGATGGGATTCTGCCGGGCTTCTACGGCGTTGAAACCGGTCAAGCGAGCGTGGGTGACGCGTTTGCGTGGCTCGTGGAAACGTTCGGCCTGTCGCACGAAAAACTCAGCCGTGAGGCGGCCGATCTCGGGCCGGGATCGGGCGGGGTGCTGGCGCTGGACTGGTTGAATGGCTGCCGTACGCCGCTGATGGACGGGCGACTGTCCGGCGCGTTCCTCGGCGTCACGCTCGGCACCCGACCCGCGCAAATGTACCGCGCGCTGATGGAAGCCACGGCCATGGGCGTGCGGTGGATCGTCGAAACAATCCAGAACGCCGACGTGCCGGTCGAACGCTTCGTCGCCAGTGGCGGGCTGCCGGCCAAGTCACCGTTGCTCATGCAGATCTACGCCGACGTGCTGGGCAAGGAGATCCGCCTGGCCGAGAGCGACCAATCCGTCGCGCTCGGCGCCGCGATCCTCGGTGTGTTGGCCAGTAGCGAAGCGGGTTCCGGCAGCGACGCCGCCAAAACGGTCATTGGCCGCATGGCGCGCCAACGGCAGGACCTGGTCTATCGCCCGAATGCCGCTGCGGTCGCGAAGTACAACGATTTGTACGCGATGTACCGCACGATCGCCGACCCGGCAGGGCCAGTCGCGACGACGATGCGAAAGCTGCGGGAGATCTAGCGCGGTCAGATGTCGCATCGAGCGGTCCGGCTCCCTCTCCCGCGTACTCGCGGGGGAGGGCTGGGGTGGGGTCTTCAATTCTCTTCAAAATTTGAGAGGCTCTGCCTCCTCCCTAACCCTCCCCCGGCGTACCGGGAGAGGGGACCAGAGCGAAGCAAGAGAAGCACCGCGCAAAACCTGCGTGCAAATACCTGTTCCGGCCCCATCCATTGCGCATTCCCCCTCACGTTCCGTGAATGCCGTTACCGATAAAACCGCATCGGAGCATCATGGAGGGTTGGCCGATGGAAGCACGTCATCAATGTCCATTCGTGAACCGTCCCGACGCACGCTGCAGCGGGCGGTTGAAGATCGACCGGCTCGATTACGCGTTCGAGTTCTGCTTCGACGCGTACAATACCTGCCCGGTCTACATCGAACGCCTGCTCGAGCGGCGCACCCGCCGGGCGGCGGTGGAGAGCACCTCACACGGACGGCAGCACGATTATGGGTCGACCCTTGTCCAGCTCGGCACGCCGGCAACCGCTCGGGCCACCTCAGCTGCGTAGCTTCCTGGTCCACCTCGCCACCGAACGGGGTTTGGCCGACAACACCGTCATCGCCTACCAGCGCGATCTGGAAGACGCCCACGCGCACTTCGATCGCGATGGCAAATGCCTGACCAACGCCTCGGCCGACGATTACCGGTTTTACCTGCAGGCGCAGACGCGCAAGGGCCAGTCGACCAAGACCGTCTCTCGGCGCCTGGCCGCCATTCGCGTCTTTCTGCGCTACCTGCAAGGCGAGGGGTTTGAGACCGAGACGATCCTGCGGCAACTGGAGCGACCCAAGCCGGAACAGAGCCTGCCGCACGTGCTGGGTCGCGCGCAGGTGCTTCAACTCATCAACGCGGTCGATCCGCTGTCACCCCTGTTCGCGCGCGACGTGGCGATTCTGGAACTGCTGTACGCCAGCGGGCTGCGGGCGTCGGAGATCTGTTCGCTGAAGTTGCGCGATGTGAACCTGTCGGTGTCGGTCGTGCGCGTGCTGGGCAAAGGCATGAAGGAACGCATCGTCCCCTTCGGCCAGGCCGCCGGCGAGGCGATCACGCGCTACTTGGACGAGTGCCGCCCGAAGCTGTTGAAACAGCCGCGTGAGGAGATTTTCATCTCCCGCACCGGCAAGAAGCTCGACCGCGTTGCGCTCTGGATGATCGTCAGCAAGTACGGCCAACGCAGCGGCATCCCCAGCTGGCCGCACATCCTCCGCCACTGCTTCGCCAGCCACCTGCTGGGTGGCGGTGCGGACCTGCGCGTGGTCCAGGAACTGCTGGGCCACAGCGACATCGGCACGACGCAGATCTACACGCACGTCGACCAGCAACGACTAAAGTCGATCCACGAAAAATTTCATCCAAGACGGTAGGCACGCACGCACAACCACTCGCTGGACTGGCCACTTCAATGGCCAGAATCTTCACGAGTTGCGCGCCTCGCAGCACAACGCACAGCTCGATCTACGCTGCGATCGCCATCGGCGCGTCCGGCAATCGCTTCGACTGCAGGCAGATCGCCAGGAAAATATGCCGCAGCCGGTCGAGCGGCTGGGTGGCGATGAACTCGGGGGTGAAGTCGACGGGGAAGTTGGCCTGATACGTTTCGAAGTAGCGGGCCAGACCTTCGCGGTCGAGCGAGGCGATGAGACAGATGAGCGCTTCGATTTCGTGGGCGGGCATAGGGGCCTCCGATACCTGAACGTACATTATGGGGCCGGTCGGCTTCACGAGTAGAAGTCGATCAGCTTCCCCGTACGAACAATATCGGGTGCGGGTGGGGCAACCTTAACGATTTTGGGGGCGGGCATCGGTTCGTGCCACGGCAACTGCCGCCACGGGGGTTGGATGGCCGGTGGGGTGGTGGCGGCGCACGATACTGTGCCGTCGGCGGTGCGGCGGTCGATGCGGTCGTTTGCCAGGTCCTGCAGCGCGATGCGCGTCGGGTCGATCGCCGTCGCGATTCGAGCGCCGCTGACCCCGTTGCTACAGGTGGTGGGGCAGGGGCCGTAGCCCACGGGTGGCAGGACCGCGAACGATCCACCACCCCCGACCGCTGGCTCGTAGCGGTCGGCCGGCCGCTGGGCGTAGACGCCTTGCGGCGCGACGGTGTTGGCGCTGGCGATGTCGGCGGTGCGAATCGCGCTGCGCAGCAGCTTCACGATGGACAGGTCCATCGTGGCGATGACGAGGCTGGCAACGTCGGCGAGCGAGCTCACGCACTTTGCGGAGCAAACCGCGCGCTGGCGCAAAGCGACTTTAGATCATTTCTCGAAAGTCCCAGAAAAAGGGCACCAAATAATGTTGGCTGTGTTTTATCGGACGCTGGCAACGTGTGCCGATTCCACCGGATGATGCGTCGCGGCAACATGGCCAAGGCGCGCGTCGCGTCGGGGCAACGTCTCGGCTAACTTGGCGTTCATGCGCAGCGACGAGCTAGACTTCCACTTGCCCCCCGAACTGATCGCGCAGGAACCCGCCGGCGAGCGAACCGCGTCGCGGCTGCTACACTATCGCAGGCCCGATCGCAGCATCGCCCACCGCACGTTCTCGGACTTGCCGTCCCTGCTGCGCGCCGGCGATTTGCTGGTCTTCAACGATGCCCGCGTCATCCCCGCCCGCTTCACGTTGCGAAAAAGCACCGGCGGGCGCATTGAAGGTCTGTTTGTCTCCGAAGACACACCCGGCCAATGGCAGGTGATGCTGCGCAACCTGGGTCCGATAACCGATCCCGTGCCGCTCACGTTCGCTGATGAGCCTACGTTGACGGCCCAAGCAGTAGGGCGGATGGTGGATGGAAACTACGTGTTGCGCGTAGATACGACCGATCGCGCAACGGATGTATTGGACCGCCTGGGCCGCATGCCGTTGCCACCCTACATTCGTCGCGACAAGGACCACGACGCCCGCGACGCCGCCGACCGCGAGCGATATCAGACCGTTTTCGCCAACCGCGCCACCGCCGTCGCCGCCCCGACCGCCGCGCTGCACTTCACGCCCGAGTTATTGGCTGAGTTAGACGCCCGCGGCGTACAGCGGGCGTGCGTCACGCTCGACGTGGGCCTTGGTACGTTCAAGCCGCTATCCAGCGACACGCTCGAAGCCCACGCGATGCACCGCGAGACGTACGCCATCAGCCCCCAAGCCGCCGTCGCGATCAATCTGGCAAAACAGGAACGTCGCCGGGTTATCGCCGTCGGCACGACGAGCGCCCGCGTGCTGGAATCGCAACCGTCTGGTCAGCCGATTCAACCCGTTAGTGGTTCGACGGCCATCTTCATCTACCCGCCGTACGAATGGCGATACGTGGACGCGATGGTGACCAACTTCCACCTGCCGCGCAGCACGCTGATCGCCCTGGTGGCCGCCATGGTGGGTTTAGACGAGCAGCGGCGCATCTACGCGACCGCGATCGCCGAGCGATATCGATTCTTCAGCTATGGGGATTCAATGTTGGTAGAATGATCGTGACGCTGCCATTTAGCCGCCGGCTTGCCGGTGGTCTTCCATTGTTCGAATAGAAGATCACCGGCAAGCCGGCGGCTATATGGCAGATACGGGTGGGCAAGTCTATTCCTTCACCGTCGCCACTGTCTTCTCGTTCTTTTCGGTCTTGGGCTTGGGCTTGGCGTACTGCTTGGGGTTGTAGTTGAACAACACGCTGGCGACGTGGGGCGGCGGCAGGGTGATGTCGGGGCTGGGGGGGACCTGCAGGTAGGCAAGCGCGCGTTCCAGCGATGCCACGGCGCCGGGGGCGGCGACGGCACCGCCGAAGTAGCTCATGTTGTTCTTCACGGCGAAGGCGCGGTCGGGTTCGTGGATGATGAACGCGATCACCAGTTCCGGCTTCTCGGCCGGGGCGCCACCGATGAAGCTGCTCGTGTACTTGTCGGCGGCGTAGCCGGCCAAGCCCTGGCTGATGTGGGCGGTGCCGGTCTTGCCGAACACGTTCCACGTTCGGCTGCGCGCGCCCGAGCCGGTACCGCGGATCATCACGTCGCACATCACGCGGCGCATCCAGGCGGCGCTGGTGGGGTCGATGACCTCGGGCAGCAGGTTGGCGTTTGGCTTGGTCGGGCGGGCGATGATGTTGCCTTCGGAGTCCAGCACGCCCTTCACCAGGCGCGGCGTGATCAGGCGCCCGCCGTTGGCGTAGGCGCAGAACGCGCGGGCGAGCTGCATCGGCGTCACCATCACCTCGTAACCCTGCGCGACCGAGTCGGTGCTGAACTTCGTCCACTTGTTCAGCGGGTGCACGGTCCCGCGATCCTCACCGGGCAGCTCGATGCCGGTGGGGCGGCCGAAGCCAAAGCTGGTGATGGCCTTGTACAGGCGCGGGTTGCCCATGCGCTCGCTGAGCATGGCCATGCCGATGTTGCTCGACTTCACCAGCACGTCCCACAGCGCCAGGCGGTCGTAGCCATGCACGTCGGTGATCGTGCGGTTGTACGGCGTGCGCCACGTCTTGCCGCCGGTCGGGAAGACCTCGTTTACCCGCGTGACGCCCAGCGCCAGCGCCGGGCCAGTGATGAACGGCTTGAAGGTCGAACCGGGCTCGTACGGGTCGGTCAACACGCGGTTGCGGCGGCGGTCGGCGGTGGAGTCCTCGAGGTTCTGGGGGTTGAACGTCGGCCAGTTGGCCAGCGCCAGCACGTCGCCGGTCGTCGGGTTCATCACGACCGCTTCGCCGCGCTGCGCGCGGTACTTCGTGCAGGTGTCGGCCAGCTCCTGCTCGACGATCATCTGAATGTTGGCGTCGATCGTCAGCACGACGTGCTTGCCGTGCAGCGGTGGCACATAGTCGTCGGCGGCAGTGGCGATCGCGCGGCGGCGGGCGTCCTTCAGCACGCGGATCTGCCCGTCCTTGCCGCTCAGCACCTTGTTGAACTTCAGTTCGATGCCTTCCAGCCCGTTCCCGTCCTTGCCGCTGCCGCCCAGCACGTGGGCGGCGATCGAGCCCATCGGGTAGGTGCGCGCGCTCTCGGGCAGCAGGCCCACGCCCGGCAGGTTCATCTCGTGGATCGCACGGCAGGTGGGTTCATCAAGGTTCTCGGCGACCTTCACGAACCGGCTGGTCGCGCGGTCGCTCAGGAGCTTGCTGATCTCAAAGGGCTCTTTGTCGATCAGGCGCGCCAGTGCCGCGACGTCGTCGTCCATCTGAACCAGGCTGCGGCCGGCACCCTCGTAAACTTGCTGCATGAACTTCGGGTCGACGTAGAGCGTCTGCGTCTGCACGGTGCCCGCCATCAGCATGCTGTTGGCGTCGAAGATGCTGCCACGCCGCGACCGCAGCACCTGGTTCTGGTGCTGCTGCCGCTCGGCCCGCCCGATGGTCTGCTGACGGCCATACGTCTGCAGGTACGCCACGCGCGTGCCCAGCGCAACGAAGCACGAGCAGAGGATGATGATCACAAAGGCGGCGCGGGCCGGCGAGAAGGTGCGCATATTTCGGGTCCTGTCGGGCTAAGCGTCCGATAATTCATCGGAAGAATGAAGTGAACAGGTGGAGGGAAAATGGGATGGGGAAGTGCCGGGGGCGGTGGAAGGCAAGGATTAGAAAGCGATGGTGGCGGGATTGAACCGTTCAATCGCCAAAATCGGCTGCTAAGGGTGGCTAGCCGAACGGCGGTAGCTTTTCCGGTCCCTCTCCCGGTACACCGGGAGAGGTCAGGTGAGGGTGATTTTGCACTGAAGACGGCCCACAAATGGGCACGAATGAACACGACGCGGAAGACGTCACATCGAATCACTAAATTCGTGTTCCTTCGTGCCCATCCGTGGGCAACTCTTCAATTGCGAATCGCCAGCAACTCGAAATCACCCTCACCTAACCTCTCCCATGAATAGATGGGAGAGGGACCGGAAAATGCCACGGTTACTCCGCGGTGATCATCGCGGCGGGGGTGGCGGTGGTCAGCTCGCGGGGGCGGGAGTCGAGCGGGTCGACGCTGGTCATTTCCTTTTCGGTGCGTGCACCCAGTTCGCCCATCTTCCTGGCCGAGACCAGCACGCGCGTCTCCAGCGAGCCGACGGCGTTGTTGTAATGACCGACGGCAGTGCCGAGGCTGTTGCCGATCTTGGACATGTGCTCGGCCAGCGTGCGCACGCGCTCGTACAAATCGACGCCCAGCTTGCGGATCTTCTCGGCGTTCTCGGTCATGTCTTCCTGCCGCCAGCCGTACTCGACGGATCGCAGCAGCGCCAGCAGGGTGGTAGGCGTGGCGATGATCACGCGGCTCTTGAACATGTCCTCGTACAAACCGGGGTCGGATTCGATGGCGGCGCTAAAGAAGGCCTCGCCGGGCAGGAACATTACGATGAACTCAGGGCTGCGCTTGAACTGCGACCAGTAGGCCTTCATCGACAAATCGCGCGCCCGGCTGCGCACCTGCGCGCTGTGGCGCGACAAACACTCGCGGCGCGAGTCTTCCGACGTCGCGGCGACGGCGTCCAGGAAACCGTCGAGGACGGCCTTGCAGTCGATCACGATCTCGCGCCCACCGGGTAGGCGCACGACCATGTCGGGGCGTTGCTTGTTGCCGTCATCGGTCGCCTGCGAGGTTTGCTCGAAGAAATCGCAGCGGTTGGTCATGCCGGCCAGTTCGACCAGTCGGCGAAGCGTTACTTCACCCCATTGGCCGCGCGTGGTCGGGCGACGCAGGGCGGTCACAAGCGCGTTGGTCTGGTGGTTGGCCGTCCGCTGGACTTCCATCAGCGTGCCGAGCTGCTCGCGCAGCATGCTGTACGATTCGACGCGGTTCTTCTCGATGTCGACCAGGCGGGTCTGGTATTGGCCGAGCAGTTCCTGCATCGGCTTCAGCATGCCGTCGATCTCGGTCTTGCGCTGGTCGAGCGTACCGGTGGCCTCCTGCGACAGCGTGGCGAAACGCTCCTTTGCAAGGTCGAGAAAGGCCTGGTTGTTCTTCGCGAGCGCCTCAGTCGAAACGCTGGCAAACGCATCGCGCAGCTTGGCTTGCGCGTCGTCCAGCAGTTTGCGTTGCTCGGCGATGTTGTCCTCGGCCGCGCGCAGGCTCGCTTCCGCGGTGGCGGTGGACCGCTCGGCGAGCGAGATCCGCTCGCGCAGCTCGTCGACCGTTCGCCCCTGGTCGGCCAATTGCTGCGTTAGCGACGCCACCCGCGATTCCGCCACCGTCGCCGCCGCGACATGCTGCTGCGCGCGCCCGGTGGCCCGCCGCTCGGCGATCAACCAACCGACGACGCCGCCGATCAAAATCCCCACGATGACCGCGACAACTTCCATGCAAATCGCTCCGTTCCCAGCCACCCCAACAGTGGCCTAACGCGTTGTACCGCGGCGGGGAGGGAGGATGCAAATAAAAAGGAAGAGAGCGACGTCAGCGGCGGAGCGCTTGTCCCCTCTCCCGGTACTCCGGGGGAGGGTTAGGGAGGGGGCGACACCCCATGTTCCCGTGTCAAACCATCTATGCGAGTTACGAAGAACCCCCTCCCTAGCCCTCCCCCGGAGTACCGGGAGAGGGGACCGGAATCGGATCAGCGGCTGATTCATCCAGCAAATGCAGCGACGCCCCGGCGTAAGTGCTTTTATGTTCCTCAGGGGCCTCAACGATGTTGGCGTCGGCTAAGTCGTCGGATTGTTCGACAAGGATCTTTTTCTCGCGGATGAGCTCCAGCAGCGCGAGGAAGACGCCGACCATTTCGCTGCGGCTCTTGCGGCCAAGCAGCAAGCCACGCAGGGTTTGCGGGCCTTCACGCTTTAGCCGGTCTTCAATGTCGGCGGCGTGCAGATCGATTGGCGTGTCGTCGTACGTCACCTCGTGGTAACGCGGCTTGCGGACGCCCACTTCCTTCAGCAGCCGTTCGAACGTTGCCAACAGGTCCCAGACCTGCACCTCGTCCAGATCCACCGGCGGGGGCTCGTCTTCCGTGCCTTCCAGCTTCACCGGTATTCGCGGAAAACGGGCCGCGTGCTCGTGGGCCTTACGGTCAAGCAACGCGGCCGAGTCCTTCAGCTTTTTGTACTCCAGCAGCTGTTGAACCAGCTCGTACCGTGGGTCGGCCAGCTCGGCGGCGGCGCTGCGACCGTCGGCAGACTCGGGGGTCTGCTCCTGGCGCGGCAGCAGCATCGCGCTCTTCACCTCCATCAACGTCGCCGCCATCACCAGAAAGTCGCCGGCGACGTTGATGTCGAGCCCCACCTGGTCCTTCACGCTGCGCAGCACCTGCACGTACTGCATGTACGACTGCGTGATGCTCGCGATCGGGATGTCGTAGATGTCCAGCTCGTCCCGCTTGATCAAGAATAACAGCAGGTCGAGCGGCCCGTTGAAGACATCCAGTTCTACACGATATTCCAAGTGACGCGACCTCGGCTGGGGAAGGCCCCATGGTACCGGCGGCCGGGGGACAGCACAAAAGCGAGAGATCCTGCCACGCGCCGTAGCGATCGCTTTACCTCGCAGCCGTTGGACGCACGCGACGTTCCCGTTTACGCTAAACAGCTCACGATGAACGACGATTTACGCAACTTTGCCCGCGGGGTAATCGAGACCGAAGCCGCTGCGGTTTCCTCGATGGCGAACGCGATTGACGACGCGTTTGAGCGGGCGGTCGATCTAGTGCTGTGCTGTGGGGCGAGCGTGCTCACCTGCGGCATCGGCAAGGCCGGGCACGTTGCCCGCAAGCTGGCGGCCACGCTCGCCAGCACCGGCACGCCGGCACACTTTCTGTCGCCGGCGGACGCGGCGCATGGGGATTTGGGGTCGGTGCGACAGGGTGACGTCGTCCTCCTGCTGTCGGCCAGTGGGGAAAGCGACGAGATCCTGCGCGTCCTCAACATCGTAAAGAAACTGGGTCATCCGGTAATTGGCATCTCGTCGACCGCCACCAGCACGCTCGGACGGCACGCGGACGTGTCGATCGTCATCGGGAAGATCGAAGAGGCCTGCCCGCTGCGCCTGGCCCCCAGCGCCAGCACGACCGCGATGATGGCGCTTGGCGACGCCCTTGCGCTCACGGTAATGCGGCTGCGCAACTTCACCGCCGACGACTTCGCGGTCTTCCATCCTGCGGGGCAGTTGGGGCGTAAGCTGATCAAGGTGCGCGAGGCGATGAGCTTCAAACTCGGTGAGAATCTGCCCGTGGCGAGCGACCGCCAAACGGTTGGGCAGGTGCTGCACGAGGTGGCTAAGATCAAGCGTCGCAGCGGCGCGGTCGTGCTGGTGGACGACACCGGCAAGCTCAGCGGTATCTTCACCGACGGCGACCTCCGCCGACTGATCACCGACGCCGCGGTTGACGGATTGAATCAGCCGATCCACAGCGTGATGACGCGCAACCCCAAGCGCATCCACGCCGATGCACTGGCCAGCGAGGCGATCGCCCTGATGCATCCGGGCCGCATCGACGAACTGCCCGTGGTCAACGACGGCGGTGAACCCATTGGGTTGATCGACGTCCAAGATTTGGTCGTACTGAAGATGTTGGACGTGAAGGAAGATTGAAGCTGAAGGAGTCCGGTCCCTCTCCCATGTACTCATGGGAGAGGCTAGGTGAGGGTGATTGGTTCTTCCGAGAGTCGTCAGCAGTTCGAAATCACCCTCACCTAGCCTCTCCCGGAGTACCGGGAGAGGGACCGGAAAAGCTCGCCGGCCTGATGTAATCACCTATGCGTCGTCCCCTCCTCATCATCGGAACGCTGATCGTCCTCGGCGGGCTATTCGCGCTGTACTGGGTTCTGCAACCGCCGACAATTCGCGTCGTGCCCGTGGGGCAGGAAGCGTTCGCGCCGCGCGAGTGGCAGGAGACCGACACCGGCCGGGCGCTGGGCCCAGGCGAGGGGCTGTGGATGTCGCAGTACGACGCGCAGATGCGCCTCGTCAGCCAGTTCCGTGCCAGCGACCTGCAACCGCAGCCGGATAACACGGTCTATGCATTGTACCCGGAAGCGCGCATCCCGTTGCGCGGCGGCAACATCATTCACCTGCTGGCCGACCGTGGGACGGCGGTCATCAAAGACATGCCCGCGGCCCGGAAGTCGCCGCTGGGCGACAACGTGCCACAGATGCCGTCGCGCGGCACGATGCAAAACGTGACGGTGAACGTCGAGACGCCGACCGGCCAGCGCATCATGTCGGCGAAGGTGAACAACGTCACGTTCGACCTCGACACGTTCCGCATCTACACCGACAAGTACACCGACGACGCCGGCCAAACCGTGCCCGCCGACCGCGTGAAGGTCGAGGTGCGCGGTGATGACATGGACTTCGACGGCTACGGCCTCACCCTGCGCTGGGACGACCGCAACGGCGTCATCCAACTGCTCGAGATCGCCCACGGCGAACGGGCGGTCATCAAGAAGACGCCGGACGGCCTGACCGCCAGTGCCGCGGTGGAGCGTGCCGACCTCACGGTGGCGCAACAACGATGGCGTGCGGATGACTCGCTGCATCGCGCCGTGCACCGCCCGGCCGAACTCGCATCCACCGATGCGGCTGCGACTGCGGAGGCGATCCCGACAGCGGGCAAAGCCGAGAAACGGCTGACGCTCTACCGCGCCAAGCTGCACGACGCGGTGCGCATCATGCAGGCCGACCAGACGCTGGGCAGCGGCGACCTACTGACGATCGACTTCCTCACGCAGTCGACGGTGCGTTCAAGCGAAGCCGAAGCCGCCGATACGACAGTTGCGCCCGCGACGTCTCAACCCGCAGCGGAAGCGGAAGCCGCCACCGCCGGGCCCGCGGGTCCACCGGCGCCTGCCGCGACCGCACCGGCGGGCCAGCCTGCGACCGCGGACGCCGCCGCGCAGGGTGAGCCGATCATCGTCTACTGGACTGGCCCATTGCGCATGACACCGCTTACCGAGCCACCACTGGCGGCGCTGTCGCCGGGCGATGCGGTCGCGGAACTGTCGGGCAGCAACGTGACGCTGCAGCAGGCCGGCGCGACGGTGAAGGCGGGGGCGGCCCAGTACCGTACGAGCGACGGCAGCGCCACGCTGCGCCCGCCGGCGGGGGAGTCCGTCGTCACCATCACCGATGCTGATGGCCGCACGATCACCACCGAGCGCGTCGACTACGACGGCGCTGCGAGGGTCGCCATTCTCGGCGGCGCCGGCAAGATCGACGTACCGGCCGCCACCGTGGTCGCCGATGCCAATGCGCCCGCTAGGCCGGCCGACAACACTGTGAAGAAGGACGCTGCGAAAGGCGAACCCCTCACCGCGACGTGGAAGAGCCAGGCGATGATTCAGCTGGCCGGGGACGAGCGCGCGACCACGCTGTCGCAGATCGATACCGAGGGCGACGTTCACGTTGAGCATCCACGGCTATCGCTGACGTCGGACGCGCTTAGCCTGCGCTTCGAGCCTGGCGAGAAGCCCGACCAGCCCGTCCTGCGGCAGATCACCGCGACGGGCGCTGTAAAGGCGATCACCACAGCTGAGGAAGCGAAGCGCACGATCGAGAGCGACCGCCTGGCGCTGTTCACGAAGACCGACGAGAAGGGCCAGCCGGCGCCCGACCGCTTCGAGGCCAGCGGCAACGTCCACGCGCACGACGCGCAGCAGCACCTTTACGCCGACACGCTTACCGCCAATCTCGCCGCCAGCGCTGCCAAGCCCGATGAGATCGAGCTGAAGGACCTGCGGGCCGCCGGCAATGTCAAGCTGACGGACAAGGACGACACGTCGGCCACTGGGGATGACCTGCACGTGATAATGGTGGATGGTCAACCTCAGATCGAGCTGTCGGCCGAGAAGTCGGTGCAGGTCGTCAGTCCGCAGGGCACGCTGATCGGCCCGGCCGTCACCATCAACGCCAAGACCGGCACCGCCACAATCACTGGGGCCGGTTCGATTCGTGCCATGCAAGGCGAGGGCAAGGAACAACGCCCGGTCGACATCGAGTGGGCGAAGGACGCGACGCTGAAGTCGAACGAGAACGTGGTCGACATCGTCGGCGATGTGGTCGTGAATTCCACCTCGCCTGCGGGCGTGATGGAGACGGCCAAGAGCGACCGCGTTCGCATCACGCTCGCTGACGTGGTCGACGACGACGCGGACGCCAAGGCCAACGCGGCGACGCGGACCGCCGCGACGCGGCCGCCCGGCAAGGTGGAGTCGAAGAAGACGCCGCTGGACGGCATGGCCGTCGGCACCGATGCGTTCGGCGATAAGGAAGCGGTCGCGGTGACCTTGCTGGGCAACGTGTCGGTCAGTTCAGTCGAATCGCTGGACGGCACGCCGGTGCGCGAGTTTCACTTGTTGTCCGACGAGGTGCGATACGACCTGAAGGCCGAGCGACTGTTGGTGCCGGTGCCGGGGCGGATCCTGTACGAGGACGTGCGTCCCGCCAGCAGCCCCGACGAGGACGTGCGCGGCCGGGGCGCCGTGGCGATGGCGTGGAAGAACACGCTGACGATCGACCGCCGATCGAACAAGG
The DNA here is from genome assembly GCA_035998445.1 of Tepidisphaeraceae bacterium. NCBI lineage: Bacteria > Pseudomonadati > Planctomycetota > Phycisphaerae > Tepidisphaerales > Tepidisphaeraceae > Tepidisphaeraceae bacterium. The sequence goes on from DASYHQ010000052.1 coordinate 216,724, forward strand.
CGATCATCGATGGTGAGGTTGTCGTGAAGCACCAGCCAGCCACCGCCGACGGCGCACCGCTGGACCTGTTCACCACCACGATAGAGGCTGACCTTGCGCCGCAGGGTGAAACGGCGAACGAGGGTGACCCCTTGCCCGGCGTGAAGCGCGTGACGGCCAAAGGCCCGATCGCCTTCAGCAGCGCCGGCCGTACGTTTGAAGGTACGCATCTGACCTACGACGCGGCCACGCAGATGGTGATCGCCACGGGCACGCGCGAGCAACCGCTGCGCGTTTTGGATGCCTCCGGCACCCTGACGGGCACGGCCGACGAGGTGCATTACAACATGAAGACCGGTCTCGTCGAACGGATGCAGGGGTTTATGGCCACGGTTCGGAAGTAGCGCGCGGAGTTGCTGTCTGGCGTGTGGTCCCCCCCTCCGCCGGCAGAGGGTTAGACACGATCAGCCGCGCCTAAGCCACGGTCGCACGCTACTTTCCACCGAGCGCGGCGGCCGCATCGGTGTGCGTAGCGGCCCGTGCCATTTCCAATGCGGTGATGCCGCGGCGACCGTCGCGGGCGGTGGTGTCGGCGCCGGCATCCAGCAGTTGACGCACGATCGCGGTGTGGCCCTCAGTGGCGGCGAAGTGTAGGGGGGAGAACATCGCGTACGACTTCGATCGCACGTTCGGGTCCACCTTCGCATCCAGCAGCAGTTGCACGATGGGGCCGTGCCCCTTCCAAGCGGCCACGTGCAGCGCGTTCATCTGCATGGGCAGCGCACCGTAGTTCACGCGCCACATGCGGTCGGGTTTGGCACCGGCGGCCAGCAGGAGGCGCAGGCACTCGGTCTGACCTTTTTCTGCGCAGACGAAGACCGCGTCGTGGCCGTTGTTGAAGTCGACGGCGTCCAGCGATGCGCCGGCGTCGAGCAGCAGGCGCAACATCTCGAGGTTGCCAAAGTGGCACGCCGACATCACGGCCGACCAACCGTCACCAATGTCCCGCGTGCTCGCCAGCGACCTGTCGGCCGCCAATAGTTCAGTGACGCGGTCGATCTGATTTTCGTGCAGTGCGGTGAGGAAGGCGTTGCGCGACTTGTTCACCTCGCGCAGCCACTTGCGGGTGTCGTTCATCGATCCGCCTGGTGGCAGGTCGAGCGGTAGCTGGCCGTTCTCGTCGCGCGCGTAGAAATCCGCGCCGCTCGCAAGCAGCGCCTCGGCGGCCTTGCGGTCGTCGGCGTTGGCGGCCAAGTGAAGAGGCGATAGGCCTGCGTTGTCCGCCACTGCGACCGAGGCATGCTTCGTTGTGTCCGTCATTGTTTCCCCTGCCGTCGCGATGACGGCGTGTGTCGCTAGCGAGAGCCCGACAAGTGCGATGTAAGCCGATTTCATACTGCCCCTTTGCCGCGCGCTGTTGGCGGCCAAGAATGGTGAACCCGTCCCAATATTTTCACCGAACTCAGCCTGTGACGCAAACTTGTGCCACCCCTGTCGAGTGACGGAACTTGGCGATGTGCCGCCGCGCCTCCTACACTCCCCCCATGCGGAATGGCCCGCGAGCAGGAGCACGCGCTGACCGCGATCGAAACCGACCCGCAACCCGCGATCCCCTCAACCGCCACGGCACCCATCGCGCCAGAGCTACCGGCCCACACGCTCTACGTGATGGCGGCCGCATGCGGGGCGTCGGCGGCGAACATCTACTACTGCCAGCCGTTGCTCGGTGACTTCGCCCGGCAGTTCGGCGGCACTGCCCAACAGGCGGGCATGGTCGCGACGGCGGCGCAGGTGGGCTACGGGCTTGGGCTGCTGCTGTTCGTACCGCTCGGCGACATCGTCGAACGACGGCGCGTCGTGCTGACCCTCGTCGCGATCTGCGCCGTCCTGCTGCTGGCGACGGCCGCTGCGCCCACCTTGGCGCTGTTGATCGTCGCGCAACTGCTCGTGGGCATTACCGCCACCAGTTCACAGCTTCTGATTCCGCTCGGCATCGACCTCACGCCACCCGAGCGACGGGGTCATACCGTCGGCGTGTTGATGGCCGGCCTGTTGTGCGGGCTGCTGCTTGCGCGCGTGGTGGCGGGGTTCGTCGCCGACCACTTCGGTGGATGGCGGACCGTCTTCCTGCTGGCAGCAGGGGTGATGATCGTGCTGGGCCTGGTGTTGCGCGCCGAGCTGCCGCACCGTGCGCCGACGTTGAAGATGACCTACGGGAAGTTAATGCGGTCGCTGCTCGGCCTGTCGCTGCACACGCGAAACCTCTGGCCGGCCACGCTGGTCAGCGGGCTGTCGTTCGGCTCGTTTATCGGGTTCTGGACGGTGCTGTCGTTCTTGATGAGCGACTACTTCGGCCGCGGCGCGAGCGAGGCGGGGCTGTTCGGCATCATCGGGCTCGCCGGCGCCGCCGCGGCGCCACTGGCGGGGCGGGTGTCCGACCGCCGCGGGCCGGGGTTCACGCTGCTGTTGGCGCTGCTGCTGTCGATGGCGGCCTTCGCGCTCATGTGGGGATGGGTGGCGATCGCGTCGCTGGTGATCGGTGTGCTGCTGATGGACCTTGGCGTGCAGTCGATCCAGGTGGCGGCGCAGGCAAAGGTGATCGCGCTGGTGCCGGAGGCGCGCAGCCGGATCAACACGATCTACATGGTCGTCCGATTCATCGGCGGCGCCGCCGGCTCGGCGATTGCGGCAAGTGCATGGACCTACGCCAAGTGGCCCGGCGTCTGCGCCGCCGCGATGACCGGTTTGGCGCTGGCGACGGCAATCCACTTTATCGGTACGCGCAGGGAGCGGATGGCCATCAACCAGCCTGTTCCTGTGGCACCATGACGGAACTCGCCTTGACCGTGGCATGGGCGTCTCGCCCATGCTCGTAATAAGTCCAGAGAGCGAATTTCATTGCTGCGGCTTGATCCGCGCGGTACCCGAAGAATTGGACTTCCTATTCCAGTCCACACGCATGGGAGAGACGCCCATGCCACGGTCGGCGGGCATGCTGTAGATCGGTCAACTTCCGGTTGTGGGTCACTCGCTGGCGATCGCGCGTTTCACGGCGGCTTCGAGTTGCTGGAGGTTTACGGGCTTCACCAAATGCTCGGCGAACCCGGCCTCCTTCGATAGCCGCAAGTCCTCTTCCATGCCGAAACCGCTGAGGGCGATGCCCTTCACCGGCCGGCGAGTCAGGAGTTGGCGGATCAGGTCGAAGCCGCTGCCGTCGGGCAGGCCGATGTCGGAGATGATGACGTCAAACCCCTTGGCGTCGGCCACCTGAAGCGCCCCGGCGACCGTGTCGGCGATCTGCACGTTGCAGCCCCACATCTTCAGAATGCGGCCCATCGCGCGGGCGGTATCGGGATGATCTTCGACCAGCAGCACGCTGCAATCGGCAAGCGAGCTGCTGCCCGGTACGCGGCTGGTGCTGGACTGCGCGACGTCGCTCTGTACCGTCGCGGGCAGCGTCAGCGAGAACGTCGCGCCGCGACCGGCGCCTTCGCTGGCGGCCGTCAGGGTGCCGCCGTGCTGTTCGGCGATCGCGCGGCTGATGGCCAGGCCGAGGCCCAATCCACCAAACTGTCGGGTGACGTGTTTACCGCCTTGCTCGAAGGCGTCGAAGATGCGCGACACCTTATCCAGTTCGATGCCGACACCGCTGTCCGTCACGCTCACCTCGACGCGCCCGCCGGGCACGTTGGCGGTGCGGATGACGACGCTGCCCCCGGCATCGGTGAACTTCACGGCATTCTTCACCACGTTCCACAAAATCTGCTGCAACCGCGCCGAGTCGGCCTGCACGCGGTGATGGCGGGCCTCGAGGTGCGTGGCGACGGTGAGGCGCTTGGCGCGAAGGTCGGCGTCGCAGATCGCCAGCACCTGCCGCACCTTCTCGTGCAGATCGGTCGGCTGCAGGTGCAGTTCGAGCTTACCGCGGCTGACGCGCGTGAGGTCCAGCAGATCGTCGATCAGCTTTACCTCCAGTTCCACGTTCCGGCGGATCATCTGGATCTGCTCGCGCCAATGATCGGGCACCGATGAGTCGGTCTCCATCATCTGCACGGCGGTCATGACCGGCGTGAGCGGGGTGCGCAGCTCGTGCGACAGCACGGCGAGGAAGTGATCCTTCGCACGGTTGGCGGCCTCGGCGACGTCGCGGGCCTTGCGGACCTCTTCCTCAGCCTGCCGGCGGGCCAGCCGGTCGGCGGCCTCGCGCAGCGCCCGGCGAATGGCGCCGCCGAGCCGTTCGAGGTGGTCCTTCAGCACGTAATCAATCGCGCCGGCACGCAAAATGTCCACCGCGGCCTGCTCGCCCATGGCGCCGGAGACGATGATCACCGGCACCCCGGGCGTCACCTCGGCGGCAACCTCGATCGCGCCCATGCCGCTGAACTGCGGCAGGTTGTAGTCGGCCAGGATCAGGTCAACCGGTTCGCTCAGCAGCGCCGCCCGCATTGCGGCTTCCGTCTCCACGCGCGACATGCGAACCGTCAGCCCCTGCTGCGCCAGTTGCGCACGCAGCAGCTTGTGATCGAGCGGGCTGTCTTCGACGTGAAGGATCGACGTCATAGGGTCGCTTTACGCTTGCGAACGAGCGGTCAGCTGTGGGGGTGGTTGGTTGACCACGGCCCAGAACAGGCCAACCTCACGGATCGCTTGAAGGAACTCGTCGTGCGTGACGGGCTTCACCACGTACCCGTTCACGCCGAGGTTGTAGCTCTTGACCATGTCCTGTTCTTCGGCGCTGGACGTGATCATGACGACGGGCAACGTCTTGAACTGGTCGTCCTTGCGGATCTGCGCCAGCACGTCGAGGCCGTCCATGCGGGGCATCTTCAGGTCGAGCAGGACGACCGCAGGGCACGTCTCGTCGCCGCGCCCCTCGTGCGGGCCACGGCGGTAGAGATAGTCGAGCGCTTCGACGCCGTCGCGCGCCACCACGATCTCGTTGGCCAGACCGGCCGAGCGCAATGCCGCTGTGGTCAGCTTGATGTCGTTGACGCTGTCCTCAACGAGGAGGATCCGCTTGAGCTTGTTCAAAATCTACCTCGTGTCGTCGTCGGTACCGTCGCTGGGCAGCTTCGGAATCGTAAAGGAGAACGTGGCGCCTTCGCCCAGCTTTGCGTCGGCCCAGACGCGCCCGCCGTGCCGCATGATTATACGTCTTACGTTGGCTAATCCAATCCCCGTGCCTTCAAACTCTTCCGCGCGGTGGAGGCGCTGGAAAACCCCGAAGAGCTTATTGGCATACTTCATGTCGAACCCGGTGCCGTTGTCGGTCACAAAGTAGACGGTTTCGGGCCCGTCGGTGCTGGCGCCCACTTGAATCCGGGCCTCCCGCGTCTTGCCGGTATACTTGACGGCGTTGGAGACAAGGTTGTGCAAGACCATGCGCAGCAGGGCCGAGTCGCCGACCGAAGGGGGCAGGTGGCCGATCGTCCAATCAATCTGGCGGTCGTTCGTCTCGGGCTTCAGGTCGCGAAGCACCTGCGACAGCAGCGCGTCCATGTCGACCGGTTCCTTGCGCAGCTGCGCCCGGCCGATGCGGGAGAACGACAGCAGGTCGTCCACCATTCGCCCGGCATTCTTGGCCGTGTCGTAGATCGTGGTCAGGCTCTCCAGGTCGTCCGGGTCCATCTTTGGGCCGGCGCTCCTGCGGACCAGGTCGGCGAAGCCCGAGATGTGACGCATTGGGGCGCGCAGGTCGTGCGAGATCGAATAGCCGAACGCCTCGAGCTCCCGGTTGGCCTCCGTCAGCTGGGCCGATCGCTTCTCGAGCAACGCCGTGCGATCGGTGACGCGTTGCTCAAGCGTGGCGTTGAGTTCCTGCGCCTCGACGAGCGCCTGGCGGTAAGTGTTGCCCAGGGCGAGGAACTGCTTGCGCGCCAACCACGCCAGCACCCCGCCACCCAGCAGCGACACCGCGCCCAGCAGCAGCAGCGTGTTGCGTGTCGACTGGTGTGCCGCCGACGACAGCACGTCGCGCCGCGCTTCCTCCAACTTGATGAACTCGGCAAACTCGACGCGCGACGCATCCATGAAGCCCTTGCCGCGCAGGCTGTTGACGATCGTCATGTAGTCCTGCCCGCCTCGGCGGGCGCTGAGCACCTCGTGGGCGAAGGCCAGCCATTGGGCGCGCAGGCCGACGATGCGGTTCAACCGCTCCAACTCTTCCGGCCTGTCGGACAGCAGGTCCCTCAACTGCTGCGTCTCCGCCTCGATCTGGCTGCGCGCGATGTCGAACGGCGACGTGAACGCCTCATTGCCCGTGAGCAGGTAGCCGCGCACGCCCGTCTCCATGTCGAGCGTGAGCTTCTCGAGCGCGTTGACCTGCGCAAGGATTCGGTCGCTACGCTCGACGGCGATCGCGGTGTCCATCAACCCCTTGATCTGAAACGCGAGGATGACGGCAATGCAGATCATCAGGCCCATCGGCACGAGCAACGCGCTGATGATGAGCTGCTTAAAACTGGCCGCGGTCGGAATGGCAGACATGGACGTGATGATAGGGGCGACGATCCCGGCGTCTACGGGCGTTTCCATTGTGTGCCCGTTCGCGCCCGCTCGCCTTCGTGGCTTCCTCCCCTCCGGCAGCCACGGATGAAGGCTTTATGGATCGGCGGGCGATCGCTACAACTGACTGGCACACGATGTCGCGACGCAAGAAGAATGCCCGTTCCACCGCACCCGCAGCGCCACCGCTGCCAGGTGATTCCGCCGTGCGCACTCAGCGATCGGTCGCGATGCTGCTGGTGATCCTGCTGACGCTCGTCGCGATGGCCCGGCTGACCGGCGCCGACTTCACCAGTTGGGATGACTACGACACGATCGCAAGAAACCCCAATTTGAACCCGCCGACGTTTGAAAGCCTCGGCCGGCTGTGGACGACGGAACACATGCACCTGTGGGTGCCGCTGACCTACATGGTGTGGTGGGCGGTCGCTGGCGGTGCGCAGATCGAGCCGGACGGCGTAACGGGCATCGCGTTGAATCCGACGCTGTTTCACGGCGTCAACGTGCTGATCCACATCGGCGTGACGCTGGCCGTCTTCGGCTTGTTACGCGCGTTGCGGTTGCCCCACTGGCCGGCGGCCATCGGGGCGGCGCTGTTTGGCGTGCACCCGGTGCAGGTGGAAACGGTGGGCTGGACGTCGGGCACGAAGGACCTTCTCTGCGGGCTGTTTTCCGTACTGGCGCTAACGGGCTACGTGCGAGCGGCGCAGCGATCGGTCGACGACGACACAACGAAACGGGTCGCGGTGACGGCCAGGCGTGCGCACCTCGTTAAGCCGTACGCGTGGGCAACGCTCGCGCTAGTCGCGGCGATGCTGAGCAAGCCGACGGCGATGGTCGTGCCGGTGATGGCGTTTGTCGTCGACGCGCTGCTCATCGGGCGGCCGGTGCGACGGGCAGCGGTGTGGCTGGCACCGTGGGTGTTGTTGAGCATCGCGTGCGCGATCGCCGCACGGCTGGTGCAACCGATCGGGGACGTCAGTCACGCCGGGCCGCTGGTCTATCGACCCCTGGTGGCGCTGGACGCCGTCGCGTTCTACATCGGCAAGCTGCTGTGGCCGATGAACCTCGCGGTCGACTACGGCCGCACACCGCATATGACGATCGCCAGCGGCTCGCCGTTCGTCACGTGGGTCGTGCCGGTCGCCTTGCTGGCAGTGGCGCTGTGGGCGTGGCGCAAGCACGGTCAAGCCGTGCCTCTGGTCGCGTTGGCGATCTTCGCGATCGGCGTGGGGCCGGTGATCGGGCTGGTATCGTACGATTTTCAGCGCCTGTCGAACGTGGCCGACCATTACCTGTACCTGCCGATGATCGGCGTCGCGCTGCTAGTCGCGTTTGCGATGTCGAGGGCAAGTGGTGCGACTGGCGCGGTGCGTCCGATCTGGCGCACGGTGGCCGCGGTGCTGCTGGTCGTGCTGGCGGTGCGGTCGGCGGTGCAGGCGGGCACGTGGCGCGATACTGCGTCGCTGTTCAACCACGTGCTGCGCGTCAACCCCACCAGTGGCACGGCCTACAACTCGCTGGCGACGCTGGCGGTCGAACAACGACGGCCGACCGACGCCATCCCGCTCGCCGAGCGCGCGGTGCAGCACGCACCGAAGATGACCGAGGCCTGGGTGACGCTGGGGGCCGGTTACGCGATGACCGGCGACATGGCCCGCGCCACCGCCGCGTACCGCAAGGCGGTGGAGGTCGATCCCAACGAACCCCGCGCGCTCGCCGCCCTGGGTGGCGCCACCGCGATGCTTGGCGACTTCGACGCCGCAACACCGATGCTGCAGAAGGCGATCGCGATCGACCCGAGTAATGCCCAGGCGCAGTTGAACCTCGGCACGATCTTCGCGCAACTCGGCCGGTTCAACGACGCCGTTCCGCACCTGCGCGCCGCGACGGAACTGAACGGCCACAACCCACAGGCGTGGACGAACCTCGGCATCGCCCTCGCCCGCACCGGCCAGCACGAGGAGGCTGCCCGTTGCTTTCAGACCGCGCTACGGATCAACCCGCAGTTCACGCCGGCGCGCAACGAACTGGAGATGCTGGGCGCAAAGTAGTTGCCGCATGGCAACAGATGTGGAGCGAACGTATCGATTGCCGGCCATTGCTTGCCGCCGCTCGCGTTCCTCTGCGGGAATACCCCCGGCACTTTTGGTTAGCACTGCGCTAATCCCTGTGGCGCCCCGAATCTTCCGAGCATTTTCCACTTCAGCCTGTACAATCGCCGCCCGTCATGACGGAAGTTCGCTTTGAGCACATATCCAAGCAGTTCGGCTCCACGGTCGCGCTGGACGACATCGACATCCAGATTAACGCTGGTGAGCTCTTCTTCCTGCTGGGCCCCAGCGGGTGCGGTAAGAGCACACTGTTGCGCTTAATCGCGGGCTTACACGAACCGACTTCCGGACGAATCTGGTTCAACGGGCGCGACGTAACGCACCTGGGGACCGACAAGCGCAACGCCGTCATGTGCTTTCAAAGTTACGCGCTCTGGCCGCACATGAGCGTGCGCGAGAACGTGCGGTTCGGCCTTGGCGTGCGCGGCGTGTCGCGCCGCGAGCAAGACGGGCGCATCGACGAGGTGCTGAACCTCGTGCAGATGGTGCCCTACGCCGACCGCAAGCCCAACCAACTCTCCGGCGGACAACAGCAGCGCGTGGCGCTGGCCCGCGCGCTGGCGGTCAAGCCCGACTGTCTGCTGTTGGACGAGCCGCTGAGCAATCTGGATGCGAAGCTGCGTCACGAGATGCGCAGCGAGATCCGCCGCATCTGCAAGACCGCCGGCTTCACCACGATTTACGTCACGCACGACCAGAAGGAAGCCCTCAGCGTCGCCGACCGCATCGCCGTGCTGAAGGCGGGCAAACTGGTGCAGGTGGGCACGCCCGGCGACCTGTACCACACGCCCAACAGCGCGTTCGTCGCCGACTTCATCGGCCAGACCAACCTGCTGGCCGGCACGGTCGCGGGTGTCGACGGCAACACGATGACGATCGACACCGCGGCGGGGCGCGTTACGGCCGCGAAGCAAAACGGCGCAACACCTGCGGGTAAGGTGACGGTCAGCATTCGGCCCGAACAGATGCGCATCGCCCGCAACGGCCAGCCCGTCGGCGTCAACCGCATCGCCGGGCAGGCCGTCGAGAGCACGTTTCTTGGCGAGGCCAGCGAGCACGTGCTGCAGATGACCGACGGCACGCGCCTGAAGGTGATCGCCGCGCCACCGCTATTCGACGTGCGCGGCGACCTTGCGGTCGAGTTCGACCCGAAGGACGTGGTGGTGCTGGCCGACGAGTGAGGAGGGTGCGCCAACTTCCGCTGACTGGAGGGCACATGCGACGTTACATCTGGATCATCCTCTTCTTCATCGTCCTCGTCGCGCCGTTCGTCGTGCGCCAGTTGGTTGCCAAGCGGGCGGATGAGTTGCCCGGTGCGAACGGTAGCGACGCGCTAGAGCTGACGATCGTCACGCCGCACAACCAGGACATTCGCCGCGCGTTCGCCGCGGCGTTTTCCGATTGGCACCAGAAGCACCACGGCCGGCCGGTGCGCATCACCTACCTCACGCCCGGCGGCACGAACGACATCGTGCGCCTGTTGAACGACAAGTACGACGCGATGCGCAAGGGCGGCAAGCTGCCACCCGAATCTGATTTTGCGGCCGACATCGACATGATGTGGGGTGGTGGTGACTTTCCGTTCGACGTCGAGCTGAAGCCCAAGGGCCTGCTGAAGCCAGTGAACGTGCCGGCCGACGTGTGGACCGCGGCCTTCCCGGCGCCGGACATCGCGGGCATCGCATTATACGAGGCGGCCAGCAAAGATCGGCCCGGGGCGGCGCCGCGCTGGGTCGGCACCGCGCTCAGCTCGTTCGGGTTGATCTACAGCCCACCGCTGTACGCGACGCTCGGCCTGCCGGCGCCCACGCGGTGGGAGGAACTGGCCAACCCCAAACTCGCGGGCCTCGTCGCGGGGTCCGATCCCGTGCGCAGCGGGTCGATCGCCGTCGCCTACCTCACGATCCTGCAGCGCGCCATGGTCGATGCGGAAGAAGCGCTCTTCACGGCCCAGCCTGACGTCAAGGCCATGCCGAAGGCCGAGCGCGAGAAGCTGCCCGAGTACCAGGATGCGATCGCTGCGGGTTGGAAGAAGGGCATGGGCACACTGCAGCTGATGGCGGCCAACGCGCGATACTTCACCGACAGTGGCAGCCAACCGTGCAACGACGTCGGCAACGGCGAGGCCGCCGCGGGCGTGGCGATCGACTTCTTCGCGCGCGTGAACGAGGAAGCCCTCGGCCGCGACCGCATTCGCTACGTCGCGCCCCGTGCCGCCAGCGCGATCAACGCCGACCCCATCGCGATCCTGTACGGCGTCACGGGTGAACGCGAGGCGCTGGCCAACCGTTTCATCACCTGGCTGCTGATGCCCGAGACGCAGCACCTCTGGGCGCTGCGTGCCGGGGAAAGTCCGCACGTGCCGCGCGCCTTGCGACGGTTGCCGATCGTGCGGAGCGTTTACGCCGACCGCAGCCGCTGGGCGGATGACGTTGACCCGTTCGTCGAGTCGGGCGGCTTCAACATGCGGCCCGAGTGGACGATCATGCTGTTCTCCGAGATGCGCCCCATCTGGTCGGCATCGTGGATCGACGCGCGGTCGACGCTGAAGGAATCGTACAGGACGATCCTGTCCGTCAAGGACGATGCCCTGCGTGCCCAGCTGGTCGCCGAGCTTGCCGACGTGCCGATGGAGATGAAGGACGTCCTCGATCGGCGCGCGCGTAAGAAGCTGATCACCAGTGGTGAGGACACGGAAGAGACGGACGTGCGCATCTGGATGGCGAAGATGCGCATCGCGACGGCGGAGAAGTTCCGCGACCACTACCGTGCCGTCGCCGCCAAGGCGGAGGCGGCGCGGTAGATCCAGCCGGCGCCGCAAGCGCAACACCCTCGAGACTTTCACCCATGACCACCGCCAACACGCAACCGCTGCTCCCCGTCATCAAGCCACCGGCGCGGTTTCGTTGGTCGGCGTTGCCGATGGTCGGAAGGGCGTCGCCGTTCCACACGTTCTTGTCGGTATTATTGCTGATTTTCTTCGCCGTCTTCCTAATCTGGCCTATTTTAAACGTCGTCGCGACGGGGTTCACGGACAAGAACGGCGACTTCACCACCGAGTACCTGCGCCTCGTTTTGACCAACCCGGTGCAGCTCCGCGGGCTGATGAACTCGACGATCATCGCCGTCCTCACCACATTGCTGACGCTCGTGATCGCGCTACCGTTGGCGATCCTCAGCGTGCGCTACGAGTTCCCGGGCCGCGGCATCATGGGTGGGCTGGCGCTGGTGCCGATGATTCTGCCACCGTTCGTGGGCGCCGTCGGCATGCGGCTGGTGCTGAGCCGGTTCGGGCCACTCACGCAGATCGTGGGAGGCGGGGACGGCACGGGCATCGATTGGTTAGGCAACTTACGTTTGTTCGGCGTGGTGGTCGTGGAATCGCTGTCGCTCTACCCGATCATGCTGCTGAACGTGCAGGCGGCACTGGCGAACATCGACCCCGCGATGGAGCAGGCGGCCGCCAACCTCGGCGCGAGCCGCTGGACGATCTTCCGCCGCATCACGCTACCGCTCATTCGGCCGGGGTTGTTCGCCGGTTGCACGCTCGTGCTGATCTGGAGCTTCACCGAGCTGGGCACGCCGCTCATGTTCCAGTTTTACGACGTGACGCCGGTGCAGGTGTTCAACCAGATCACCGAGCTGGATAACCCACTGCCGTATGCCTTGGTGGTGGTGATGCTGTTCTGCTCGACGCTGCTGTACCTCATCGGCAAGGTCGTGCTCGGCCGCAGTTTCGATGCTGCCACCACCAAGGCCAGCACGATGTTCACGCCCGTGAAGCTGCGCGGCTGGCGCGCCGCGGCGGCGCTGGCGCCGTTCGTGATCGTGTTCGGGCTGGCGGTGCTTCCGCACCTGTCGGTCATTCTCACCAGCATCAGCGAGACGGGCGCGTGGTACCGGTCGGTGCTGCCGCGCGAGATCACGGCGTCGCACTACATGCAGGCGCTGGAGGACGAACTGGCGCTGCCCAGCGTCTGGAACAGCATCCGGTACGCCGGCACGGCGACGCTGGTCGGTCTGGTCGTTGGCATGGCCGCCGCGGTCGTCATCGTGCGCAGCAAGGTACCGTACCGCGGGCTGATCGATTCGCTCGCCATGCTGCCACTGGCGGTGCCGGGGCTGGTGCTGGCGTTCGGGTATTTGTCGATCAGCAACTTCTTCAAGCAGAAGCTCGGCAGCGACGTCCCGAACTGGCTCGACGTGCAGAAGAACCCGGTCGTCCTGCTCATCCTCGCCTACGCCGCTCGGCGCTTGCCGTACATCGTGCGCAGCGCCGCCGCGGGCTTGCAGCAGACGCCCCAAGATTTGGAACTGGCGGCGGCGAACCTCGGCGCGTCGCGCGTCACCGTGCTGCGGCGGATCGTGGTGCCGCTCATCCTGGCTAACCTGCTGGCCGGCGCACTCATGGCGTTCGCGTTCGCGATGCTGGAGGTCAGCGATTCGCTGATCCTGGCGCAAACGAGCCGTTTCTACCCGATCACCAAAGCCATCTGGGAACTCAGCCAACGCCTCGGCGACGGCCTCTATATCGCCAGCGCCCTCGGCGTGTGGGCGATGGTGCTGCTGACGCTGACGATCCTGTCGGCCAGCGCGCTGCTCGGCAAGAAGATGGGCGCGATCTTCCGCGTGTGACCGCGCTGCAACCATGGGCGGCATTAGCTCTCAACCGTCATCCTGAGGTACTCCGAAGGATCTCCATGTATTCGTACTTGGGACGGAAGAGATCCTTCGGAGTACCTCAGAGGGCGTTAAAGAACACGGTGCTGCTCGTTTTTCACCGTAGCATGGGCGTCTCGCCCATGACTGTCTTGAGGCCGAGGCTGATTGTCTGTCAGAGCCATTTCAGTCGAATCGGGTTGGCCTGAGTCCCATCGATTGTCCTGCTGACGGATATGGGCGAGACGCCCATGCTACGGTCGGAGGGGGCGCGGCATTGTTCTTATCACTCTCTCAGGATGACGAGTTCCTGAACGCTTACGGTCTCGCCGATCCGAAGGACGCCCGCGCGCGTAAAAAAGCGGCGCGAGCGGCAGTCATCGCCGCTCGCGCCGCACACACTTGCGACGCGGCCATCCCACTGATCCGCGTCGCGCCCAGATCGCCCGTCGCTAATGAATCATCGCCTCGACCGGCAGCAGGCGCGTGAAGCGCTCTTCCATCTCGTCGAAGCCGAGCGTGGCCTTTACCCAGCAGTCGCTGGCGCCCAGGCTGCGCAGGTGGTCGTGGAACGCCGTGTCGGACAGCGACGTGTACATGATGACCGGCAGGTCGGCGGTGAGCGGGTCGCTGCGGATCTCGCGCAGCACCTGCGTGCCGTCCATGTCGGGCATCATCGCGTCGAGCAACACGAGGTCGGGCTTGGTCAGGCGCACCATGCCGAGTGCCGTCTCACCCGTGCTCACGCACGCGGCGGCATGACCGGTCTGGTGCATCAGGCGCAGCAGTGGAATACATTGTTCGAGGCAATCGTCAACAATCAGAATTCGTCCCATTTCTTCAGCCCTCCTTGGCTAGGTCGAGGGCGGAAGATAGTTCCAAACGCGCTCGAATCAACGCGATACTTTGCGGCGCAAAGCAGGCGCAGAATCGGCGTGCGATTCAGCCGCGTCAGACCCCTTTTGGGCCGCGTCGCTTTGAAAAGCAGGCGCAAACGCACAGTGAGTGTGGAAGTGATGTGGACAACTTTAGCCCGCGTTGTGGATGAACGTTGGGCGGGAAGGGCAGGATGGGTAATACAGTTCAACGCGGAGGCGCTGAGGGCGCGCGGAGGAAGAGGAGAGGATCGGAAAAATAGTCCACGTGCACCTACTGCAATATCGTCATCCTGAGGTACTCCAAGGATCTCATTCTTTGGTCAAGCGAATACGGGGGAGCTCCTTCGGAGTACCTCAGAGGGTTTTAAAGAGCACGCTCGCGACCGGTCTTCACCGTAGCATGGGCGGCTCGCCCATGGCGTCGGTACCCCGACGCGTCGGATGGTACGCCATCCGAATCAGCAGTCGCGCCAGCGAAGGATCTGCGAGCACCAATGGAAGAGCAGATCGCTTGCGCTCTTTCACTCGGACCGAGTACGGCCCGACACCGCGGGGTACCGCGGCTCCATGGGCGGGACGCCCATGCTACGGTCGGAGCCGAAGCGGCACTGTCCTTTGACACCCTCTCAGGATGACGAGCTTTGCATTCATGCGCGATAAGAAACGCTCGGCGTTCTCCGCGCGCCCGCCGCGCCTCTGCGTTGAAGGCGACTTAGCGCGCGGTCTCATCCGCGACAGCATCACGCGTAGGCTCGATAGCGTCCGCCGCGTCGCCATCGGGTGGCGACAGCGCGAGCGGGGCGCGGGGTGCGTAGCCCTGGCACAACGCCAGCGAATCGGCGGGCGTGTACTGCGGGTGACGCAGCATGCTCTTCAGCAGGCGTTGGATGCCCAGGGCGACCCAGCGGCGCCGGCGGATGCCTTCGATGTCGACCATGATCGCGTACGGGCCGCCGGGCGCGTCGCGCTGGACGATCCAGTTGCTGTTCTTGGCGTCGAAGTGCGACCAGCCGAACGACTCGATCCGCCTTAACACGCGTCCGGCCCGGCGGAAGAGTCGGTCGCGGGCATCGGTGTCCAGTGCGTTCAGGTCTGCGCGCGATAGGACTTCGCCGGGCACGCGTTCGAAGACGACGACCGCGTCGACCACGTACCCGAATCGCCGGCGTTCCATCAACAGCAACGGCCACGCGGTCGGCAGGCCGCGATGCAGCGCACGCCATGCCTTCACCCACGCCCGGCGCGGGCGGCTGCCGCGGCCGATCTCGTTCAGGTAGCGGTACCAATAGCGCCGCCGTGGGCGCTTCACGATGATCTCGATCGGCCGCCCACCCACGACCAACTCGCCTGCGAGCACATCGCCGCTCGGGCTGCGCTTCAGTATCTGAAACTCGTCGGCCTCCATGCGCTTCAGCAGCGTGGGCCAGGCGCGTGCCCAATCGGTCTGTTCGAACTCCATCGCGCTGGCGGCAGACCATGGCCGCGGCACCGAGCGCTTCACGAACACCCCGCGCCACGTGTCGGTGACGAGCCGGCCGAAGTAGCGGTTGTCGGTCTTCACGCGTTTGATCATGCCGCGCCACAGGCGCAGGCTGAGGCGATTGGTGGTGGGCATCGGCCCACCGTCGCCGAGCGCGTACCAGCCGCGCAGCAGGTCGGTGGTGGTCGCGAAGGGCGCGGCGCTGTGGCCCAGCAGCAGCAGGTGGTCACGCCGCATGCCACCGGCCTTCACGGCGTAACCGTCCATCAGGTACAGCTTGCCACCGGCGATCAGGAAGTTGCCCAGGTGCAGGTCATCGTGACCCAGCCCAGCCTGGTCCAGTTGCTGCACGAGCTGGCGGACCTCGCGCGCCAGACGCAGGTGATCGGGCGCGCGCGTGCCGTTCATCTGATGCTGCAGCAGGTAGGCATCCAGCGAGATCGACGGCTCGATCGCTTCCAGTACGACGGCGTCGCCCACGCGGTCGGCCAGTCGAAAGTTCACCAGCGTCGCGACGGCCCGCGGCGCGGGGATGTTGGCCTTCTGCAGCAGTTGCAGCCGTGCGAACTCCGCCAGCGCCGGGCTGCCGCGAAAGAGCCTGCGGAAGTAATCGCGCCAGCCGTGCTTGGGGTAGAACTTGAGGAAGTACGCCTTGCCGCGGTGCTCGAACCGCCAGATCTCGCGGTATCCCCGATCCTTCACCTGCGTGCCGATGCGGGGCAGGTCGCGCAGCGAATGTTCAAGGTCGGGCGGCAGCACGCGGGATTTATAGTGGGGATGGAGGGGAATGGCGAATGTGCGGCGATGGAGGGGAGGAAAAATCCCAAGCCCCAATGCCAAACAAATGACCAAGTTCCAAATCCCAAAGGAAGCAGGCCGATTGCACGGGCTGTCATCCCGAGGGGAGCGGTAGCGACGCGAGGGATCTCCCATTGGCGGGCGTCGTTAGATAGACGAGATCCCCCAGGTCGCTACCGCTCCCATCGGGATGACAGTCTGCGCATGTCGACCGCTTCCATTGGTCATTGGTGCTTGGTCATCTGTTTGGCATTGGGGCTTGGGGTTTCCATCTTCAATCCGGCGTGGTCGTCGCGTCCGTCGCGGCGCGCAGACCGGTCGCGATCTCCGGCAGGATGCCCTTGGCGACGTAGATCTTTCGCACCATCGGGCGCAGCGACGGCAACTTCATCGCGAACAGCAATGCGCCGGCGAAGCAGATCGTGCCGGCGATGAAGACCGAGCCGGTGACCTCGAACCACTTGGTGAGCTGGCCCGCCAGCAGGCTGCCGAACGGCGCCATGCCCATGACGGCCATCGTGAAGAAGCTCATCAGTCGGCCGCGCATGTCGTCGTCGACGATCGTCTGCAGAATCGTGTTCGAGCCCGCCATCGTGGTGATCATCGCGGCGCCGGCGAGCGCCACCAGGGGCAGGGCGGGCAGGAGGTTGGTGGTGAACGAGAACATCACCATCGCCACGCCCAGGAGGCCGGCCGAAACCCAGATGACGCGGCCCAGGCCGACCACGGTCTTGCGCTTCGCCAGGTAAACCGTGGCGCCTAAGGCGCCAGCGCCCATCGCGGTCAGCAGCGCGCCGTAGGCGTGGGCGGCGTCCCACTGCGATTGCAGCCGCGTCGAGAAGATCGGCAGCAGCGTTTGCATCGACATGCTGAGCATGCTGACCATGCTTGCCAACAGCAGCAGCGCCCGCACGGGTGGCGAACCGAACGCGTACCGGAAGCCGTCGCCCAGTTCCTGCAACGGCCGTTTGCGCTGGCGCGCGATCACCCGCCGTGGGCGGTTGCGCAGCATCAGCAGCGTGGCGACGACGGCGACGTAGCTGACGGCGTCGATGACGAAGCACCAGCCGGGGTTGGCGCGCGCCAGGATCGCCGCCGCCACCACCGGGCCCAGCAGGCGGGCGCCGTTGAACATGGCGCTGTTGAGCGCGATGGCGTTGGACAGGTCCTCGCGGCGGTCGACCAGGTCGACGGTCAGCGCCTGCCTCGCCGGCGCGTCGAACGCGTTGATGACGCCTTGAAACACTTGAAGGATGATCACGTGAGTGACCGTGATGATGCCCGCCAGCGCCAGGGCCGCCAGCACAGCGCTTTGCACGAGCGCCAGCACCTGCGTGATCAGCATCACGCGCATGCGGTCGTGCCGGTCGACGATCACGCCCGCCACCGGGGCCAGCAGCAGCGTGGGGATGAGCCCGGCGAACGTCACCACCGCCAGCATCCAGGCGGCGTTGGCCTCGGTGGTGGGTTGGATGAGCTGGTAGACCAACCAACTGGTCGCGACGCGCGTCAGCCACGTGCCGATCAGCGAGATCCCCTGCCCGCCGAAGAACAGGCGGTAATCTCGCGACCGCAACGCGCGCAACATCGAGTTTGCCCCCTGCGGTAGATCGCTCGGCAAGACGCTTTGTGACATCGAACGGCGATCCTCGCTTCCCGGTCAGACTGTAGGGGGACCGGCAGACCATGACAATCGCGAGAATCGGCGGGGCGGCGTCATAACGACGCAAAGCTGCAGCAGAACGAGTGACCACTCCCTCTCCCGTCCGGCGAGGGCAGGGGTGAGGGTGCGACGATGCAAACGACGCCCAGCTAGACGTGTGTCATCCCGAGGGGAGCCGTAGCGACCCGAGGGATCTCGAAAGACGGACACGCGTCAGCCGCTGGGAGATCCCTCAGGTCGCTACCGCTCCCTTCGGGATGACATGGGTTTCTGTCCGCCAGCCTTTAGCCTCCCATCTGGATGACACTTGAGCGCCTGGGGCGCTGACGCATTCGGTCCGTCAGACCGTGCCTAACGCTCGCCCGGTGGGAAGGGGACCGGCGGCACGTTATGGCTGTGCCTATTTCGACGCCCGCGACGTGGGATTGTTCTGCTTGGCCAGCGCCCGTTCCAGTGCCGTCTCGAAACGATCGGTCGCCTGGTCCCACGTGTAGCGGGTGGCGGTGGCGTACGCGCGGTCGGCCATGGTGGTCCAGTCGGCGTTGGGCATTTGGGCGATGCGGATGATGGCGTCGGCCATGCTTTCGCAGTGCTCGGGGTGGACGAGGATGCCACCCTGCGACGCCAGCAGTTCCGGCGCGGCGCCGGCGGGGGTGGCGATGACGGGCGTACGGCAGGCCATCGCCTCCAGAATCGGCAGACCGAACCCCTCGCTGCGACTGGCGAACAGCCACGCGTCGCAGCTGGCGTACGTATCGCGCAACGTCTCCTGCGGCGGTTGATACGCGAACCGTGTCCCGGCCGGCAGCAGCACGGGGGGACGCGGGGTGGTGTTGCCGAACGCCACGAGGCGCAAACCGCGGACGCGCTCGCGCGCCATCTCGAAGGCGCGCACGCTGATGTCGCACCCCTTGAACGTCGCCGTCGAGTACATCAGCCCGACCGTCGGCACGTCCTGCTTCTGGCGCGGCGGGGCGTGGAAGAGCGTCGTGTCCACGCTGTTCGGCACCAGCGACACGTCTCGGTCGCCAAAGCGATGCTTCGCCAGATCGGCCAACCATTGGGCGATCACGATCTTGTGCATCGGCGCGCGCCACGTTGCCTCGACGCGCTCGATGGGCAGCCCCGCGTGCACCTCGTGGTTCTGCACGAAGTAAACCTTCGCCCCGGCATGCCGTGGCAGTGGCTGAATGAGCTCGGCGGCCTCCCAGGTGGCGGCGACAATCACGTCGGCGTTCGGCAGATCACGGGCCTCCGGGGGCCGCCGTCCGTCGATCGTGCGGTGGTCGATCTCTGTTCCATCCAGGTGCGATGGGCCCGCCAGTGGATCGGTGGGACGGCGGCCCATCCATCGCTGCAGCCGGTCCTTCATCGTGGGTGGATTGAACGAGCGCGAGACGACAACCACTTCATGCCCACGCCGCTTCAATCGATCCGCGTAGATCGCGACGACGCGCGTGGCGCCGGAGAGATCGGCCCGGTTGATGAAGAACGTGATACGCATGGTTAAAAGGCGGAGGGCGGACGTCTAAAGTTGAGAAGGACCATCGTCCTTTAAAGTTGGAGGATTCGTGCTCCGGTCCCTCTCCCGGTACGCCGGAAGAGGCTAGGTGAGGGTGATTTTGAATTGCTGACGGCTCTCGTCAAAAGCAAATCACCCTCACCTAACCTCTCCCATGAGTACATGGGAGAGGGACCGGAGGCCGTCTTCACTTCCCCCTACGGCCGCGTCGTCGGAGTCTTCTTGTCGCCCAGCCCGCCCAGCAGGTCGTTGACGGCCCGCGTGGCGGCACCTTTCGCTTCGCCCTTGGCCGATTCAACGGCGCCGCGGGCGGCGTCCTTGGCGGTGTCGGGGTTCTTCAGCGCGTCCAGCACCTGCGCGCCCTGCGGGCCCAGCTCGTTTGTCAGCTTCGTCTTCAGCTCATCGGTGACCGCGGCGATGCGTTTGCTCGCCTCGGCCATGCCCTTTTCCTTCAGCATCGCGGTCATGCTCGACAAATCGCCCGACAGCAGCATTCGCAGTTCCGGCGGCAGGTCCTGCGACTCGCTGGCGCGGCCGGCGAGCGTGGTGATCAGTTGCGTCACGACGTCCTTCACCGCGGCGCCGTTGGCGTTGCCCTCGCCGGTGCCGATGTCGGCCATCGACAAATCGGGGATGTTCAGCACGTACTCCTGCTTGATCTTGTCGGCCACGCCTTCGCCCAGGCCACCGGGCAATGCCGCCAGCGCCGTCACGTCCGGGCGAAACAGCACTTTGGCGCCGGTGACGTTCAGCTTGTTGATGATCAGCTTCAGCGGTTCTTCGTTAGCGGGCGCGTCGTCGGTCTGGGGCAGGTTTTCGATGAACTTCTTAATGTTGAAGTTCTTGCCGTTCATCTCCAGCACGAGCGTGGGGTTGGCGATCGCGATCTCGTTGATCGAAACCGGGTCGCTGCGCAGGCCGCCCCAACTCGTGTCGACGTCGAGCGCGCCCAGGGTCAGCATGTGCTCGGCGTTGTACCCGGTGGGCGAGCCCACCTTGTAGTCCCGCAGCGAGACGTCACCGCCGAGGATGGAGACGGCCGCGCTCTCCAGCGACGCCGGCACCTTCAGGTTGGCGGTCGACTGCGTCTCGACCGTCCGCCGGACGATCGAGTTCAGGTTGACCAGGACGACGACCACAACCACCACGACAAGCGCCAGGAGACCCAGCGCGATCCACTTCATCTTTTTCATTCTGATTTTTCTCCGCTAAGGGCATTCTCTGGTGACCGCTTCCATGATTCAATGCCCCAAACCGTTGGGCCGAGCCCCGACGATCATATGGGAGCAAGAATGCTGTTGACCAAGCACGAAGGGGAAACCTTCACCAATCAAACCGTTTACATCAGCGGACAAGCGTTCGTCCGGTGCAACTTTATCGGTTGCACGCTCATACTACGTGAGACGGTGTACCACCTGGAGGGCTGCTCGTTCGAACGTTGCAACTGGCACGTCGACTGGGTGCTGATGTGGGGTAGCCCCGAAAGCGTGCGCGAGATTAAGGCGCTCGTCGGATTGATCGAAGACGCGCAGAAGAAGCAGCTGCCGCAAGAATCGACCAACGGTGACACGCCGTCGAAGTCTCCATTTAGCGACGGGGAAGCTGCGCGCTCTGTGTAGGGAACGCTTCTCGTTCACGCGCGTAAGTTGCATCGACATGTTTAGCCACCGGCTTGCCGGTGGTCTTCTTTTTAATCGAGCGGGACGACCGGCAGGCCGGTGGCTTCCAAATTAAGTTCGGACCCTCATGCGACGCTTATTGTTCATCCTCGTCATCGCGATGCTGTGGCCCGCCAGCGCGGGCGCGCTGACGGCCGACGAGTTGCTGTTGATCGTGAACAAGAACGATCCGAACGGTGTCAAGCTGGCAACGTTCTACGCCGAGCAGCGCAAGGTGCCCGACGGGCGCATCGTCGAGGTCGACCTGCCGACGTGGAACGAGATCGCGTTCGAGCAGTACCAGTCGAACGTGGTCGCGCCCGTACGGCAGCAGTTGCGCGAGCGCGGGCTCGAGGGGAAGGTGAAGTGCCTCGTCACGTTCTACGGCATGCCCCTGCGCGTGCACCCGTACACGCCCACGAAGGACGAGCAGGCGGAACTGCAGTTGGTCACCGAGCGGCTTGCCGAGGTGGGGCCGCAGCTGAACAAGGTGATGCAGGAGATCGAGGCGCTGGCCGTGCGGATCGCGCCCAGCGCGATCCCGAAGGACCTCCCGGCCGACCCCATTCGCCGGGCCGAGGTGCTGCTGAACCTGTCGGCCCAGGTCGCCGAGCGAACGACCGATCGGGCCGAGCGTCGCGAATCGCTGGAAACGGTGCTGGACGTGATGGAGGTCTTCAGCGCCGACTTCGGCACGATGATGCGCCGCCGGGTGACCGACGTCTCGCCCTCCACCCGCCCGGCGGGCGCGAAGGACTCGATCACGCTTGAACTGGAACTGCTGGAAGCCCAGAAGAAGCTGGTGACGCACCTGGACGCGCCCGGCGACGCCACCGCCCGTGCAGCCGCCCGCGAGACGGCGGCGCGGTTCGGCCTGCCGAGCGAACTGGGCGTGCTGCGCCAGCAGCAGCAATGGCTGACGCCGTCCAAGACCGCGTCGGCGCTCGATAACGAGTTGTCGCTCATCCTCGCGCGCGGCTACCTGCGCGACGGCTGGGCTCCCAACTTCCTGCATCACGCGGCGCCGGCGTACAACGGGCCACCGCTGCTCATGGTCAGCCGGATCGACGGCCCGTCGCCGGAGCGCACGCGCGAGATGATTGAGACGTCCATCGCCATCGAGAAGACCGGCCTAAATGGGGCCGTCGCGATCGACGCGGGGTTCAACAAGGGCAACAAGCCGTTCGACGTCTACAACGATTCGCTGTTGAACTTCGCCCAGCTGGTGCAGGACAAGACGAAGCTATCGATGGTGCTGGACCGCGAGGGTCCCTTGATGCCGCTGCACCGCGCGAAGAACATCGCGCTCTACTGCGGCTGGTACAGCGTGCGCAAGTACGTGCCGACGTCGAAATTTAAGCCGGGCGCCGTCGCGTGGCACATCGCCAGTTTCGAACTGGTGACGCTGCACGACCCCGAAGAGACCGGCTGGGCCCGGGGGCTGCTGAAGGACGGCGCGGTGGCGACGCTGGGCGCGGTGGCCGAGCCGTATTTGCATTCGTTTCCATTGCCGAACGAGTTCTTCCCGTTGCTGCTGACGGGGAAGCTGACGATCGCCGAGGTGTATTGGAAGACGTGTCCGCTGGCTAGCTGGATGCAGGCATTGGTGGCTGATCCTCTGTACAACCCCTACAAAGTGAACCCGGCGCTGAAGGTGGCCGATTTGCCCGAATCGATGCGTAAGGTAGTTGGGGAGTAGCACGATGTAGTGGCGACGCCTGCGTCGCGGTCGATGCGCAGCATCGATTCCATTCGATCTGCAACGGCATACTGCGGCTACGCCGCACCGCGACGCAGGCGTCGCCACTACATGGGGGGGCCCCAACGCCGTTTAACTGAAAGCAGAATTGTTGGACCTGATTAAAGCGTGGTCGGGCATCGGTCGATAAGACCCATGGAGAGACCCGACATGGCCGTTCAACTTATCTGCCCCAGCCTGCGTTGCCGAAAGATCCTGTCGGTGCCCGACGAGGTACGCGGCAAGCTGGTGAAGTGCCAGCACTGCCAGTCGATGCTGCGCGTCCCCGAACTGCGCAAACCGGCACAGGCGGCGCCGGCGTACTCGTTCGAGAAGTAAGAACGAATCGAGATTAGAAAACACTACCGGCCTGGTCGCTTCAAGCGACCAGGCCGGTTTCGTTTTCGCATCTTCGGTTGGCGTTGCTCTAGATGACGCGGAATGGCTCCCTCTCCCGCGTACTCGCGGGGGAGGATTGGGGAGGGGGCCATCTCGGCCGCCATCGCGCTCCGACCTGCGTCGCCCCCTCCCTGGCCCTCCCCCGGTGTACCGGGAGAGGGGATAAGACGGTACGCGTCTCGCCCTTAGCTCAGCCCCAGCGCCTTCAGGTTGCGCAGGCTGATCTCCAGGCTTTCGAACGGGTCGCGGTAACAGGTGTCCTGCTCGACGATGTGCCACTTCACGCCGGCGGCCTTGCAGGCGTCGATGATCGCGGGCCAGTTCAGGTTGCCCTCGCCGACCTCCATCATGAAGGCCTTGTTCTCGGCGTTCACGCCCATGTCCTTCAGGTGGATGGCGGGGATGCGGCCCTTGCAGTCGCGGATCCACTTGGCCGGGTCGCCACCGCCGGCGGTGACCCAGTAGGTGTCGATCTCCATCCAGACGGAGGGATCAGATTCCTCCAGCACCCGGCGGAGCGCGACCTTGTCGCCGGCCTTGCGGAACTCGTGGTGGTGGTTGTGGTAGCCGATCGATACGCCGCTGCCGGCGAACTTCCTGGCGATGTCGGAGTACTCGCGGATGAACGTCGACCACGTCTCGGCCGACCATTCGTCCTTGGGCCAGAAGCCACCGATGGCCGTCAGTTCGCAGCCCCACATCTTGTGCTCGTCGATCACGGCCTGCGTCTGATCGCGCATGCGATCCATACCCGTGTGCGTCGCGGCGACCGCCAGCCCCTCGTTCTTCAGGATCTTCGCCAGCTCTGCTGGGTCGATCGGCCCCAAGGCCGAAAGCTGCACGGCGTTGTAACCCATCTTCTTCACCCGCGCCAGCGTCGACGCAATGTCGGCCGGGGTCTTGGTGAACTCGCGCAACGTGTACATCTGAACGGCTAAGGTGCTGGCCATGATTGGGTTCCTCGGGTGTTACCTGCCGCGACTGCGCGGCGCATGTAAAAGCGTACTCTAACGTGGTGCGTGCGTTTGGGCACGTGATCGCGAAGTGAATGCATTGAACCGCGGAGACGCGGAGAGGGAGGGAGATGAGGGTTCGGTGTTTCCTCTGGTCCCTCTCCCATGTACTCGTGGGAGAGGTTAGGTGAGGGTGATTTGTTCTTCCTGAGTTGTCAGCCGTTCGAAATCACCCCCACCTAGCCTCCCCCGGAGTACCGGGAGAGGGACCGGAGCCGACCTGTTGGACAGGGGGCACTGATATCGATGGACCGCGCTCGTCCTCTCCCTCCGTCTCCGTGCTCTCCGCGTCTCCGCGGTTGCATTCCCTTCTGCGGACGAGGCGGCAAGCGCCCTACGCCTGCAACCACGCCGCCACGAGGTCGATCGCGGACTGGAGGTCCTTCTTGTGGATCGACTCGGTCACGGTGTGGATGTAGCGGGTGGGGACGCAGAGGCTCATTGCGCGCACGCCGTTGCGCGTGCGTTGCATGGCGCCGGTATCGGTGCCACCGCGGGCGAGGAAGCCAAGTTGGAAGGGGATCTTGTTCTCCTGCGCGACGGCGACAAAGTCGTCGACCAGCGGCCGGTCGGCGATCGCGGAACCGTCGGCGATCTTGATCACCACGCCCTCGCCTTGCTTGCTGACGCGTTCGTCGTCGGGCACGCCGGGCGTGTCGACGCAGAGCGTGGTATCGATCGCGATCGCCAAATCGGGCTCGATCGCGAAGGCCGCCGGGCCGGCGCCGCGCAGGCCGACCTCTTCCTGAACGGTGAACGCGACCACGATGTCGTACTTCGACCGCTTCACCTTGCGCATCGCTTCCAGAATGGCAAACGTGGCGACGCGGTTGTCGAGGCACTTGCCGGTGACGCAATTGCCGATCTCGGCGAACTCCTGGATCAGTGTGACCGGGTCGCCGATGCGCACCTTTGCCTTCACCTGGTCGGCGGGCAGGCAGAGGTCGATGAAGAAGTCGCCGATCTCGGGGACCTTCTTCTTGTCCTCATCCTTGGCGATGTGGATCGGCCGGCCACCAGGATTCATGAGACCGATCAGGTCGCCATCCTTCGCCTGGATGCGCACCCGCCGCGCCAGCAGGTTGCGCGTATCGAACCCGCCAACGTTGGCGATGCGCACGAAGCCCTTGTCATCAATATGGCGTACGTAGAAGCCGATCTCATCCATGTGGCACGCGAACAGCACGCGCGGCGCCGCCTTGCCCGCGCCACCCGCCTTGCCCTTGCCACCGCCGTTGGTCTTGCCGCGTTTGGTGCAGATGAGCGAGCCCATGGTATCGACGGTGATTTCGTCGAACAGGCCCTTGGCTTCCTTCCGCAGCACCTCACGGACGCGCTCTTCACGGCCCGGCACGCCGGGGGTTTCAGACAGTTGCTTCAGCAGGGGGATGTTCATGGGTGGGAAGCGTACTATCTGGTTGGCAAAAGCGGAATGGCCAGAGCGGCGGGGGAGCGCGGTGATCCTCTTCTGTAGGACAGGCATTCCTGCCTGTCTCTCCCCCGTCAGCCTCTCCCCCCGTATTCACAGAAGAGCTAGACGCGAAGGTCGCGAAGGAGCCGCGAAGGTGGCGAGAAGAAGAGGTTGAACCACAGAGGGCACAGAGGGCACAGAGGGCACAGAGGGCACAGGGGGCACAGAGGCAGACACAGAGCAGGGAGTCTTTTCGATTGGGATTTGGAGCTTGGTCATTTGTTTGGCATTGGGGCTTGGGATTTTGTTTTTCCAATACGGGGTGAGACAGGCAGGAATGCCTGTCCTACAGAAGAGAAATCAGCGGCCAGGCGAAGGGAACGGCTACTGCGCGTTCATCATCGCGCGATAGCCGAAGTAACCCACCACCGCGACGGCGGCCAGCGCGAGGATCGACAGGCCGATCGCGATCGAGAGCAACCAGGTGAACCGCGAGCCCTGCTTGTTCATCAGGGCTTGGATCTCGCTGTCCCGCGAGGTGATGTTCTCGCGCATCTGTTCCAGCACGCGCGTGCTCGCCTCCGACGCACGGCTGACGTGCTGCATCGCCAGGCCCACGCTGCCGAGGTTCTCGCTGATGGCCGCGTCCTGCTCGCGCAAGCCCTCGACCGTGTCGCGCAAACCGTCGACCGACTTACGACGTTCGTTGTCAGCCTGCACGATGCGCTCGAGAATGTCGCCAAGCTTGTTCTGCTGGCCGTTCTGCGTCGCCAGTTGCTGGTGGATCGCCTTCAGCGTCTCGCCCTGCATTCGGCCAGCCCCGGGAAGGGCTTGCAGCGCTTCCGGCAGATGCGATAGGTACGACAGCAATTCCTGCTGCCGGCGGCCCTGGGCCTCCAGGTTTTCACGGATGCCGTTCATCAGGTCGGCCAATGCGCCGACGCCGTTCTGCAGGTTGTTGATCGCCTCGTCGCGCTTGGCCCAGGGGCGCAAAAACGAGCTGGCGCCACCGCTGGAGGTGGTGCGCGGACGGGTGGCGAGCGTGGCGCCGTTCTGGGCGTCGCTCTCGAGCGGCAGTTCCCGGTCGACCCGATTGCCGGTCTTGAACCAACGGCCGATTCGCGATGTGAAGGTCTCCTGGCTCATACGCAAACTCCATTTTCTCTGGTCCCCACCAGCGGTCGGACGCCGTTTGACAGCGCTAGCGGGCAACTCTACCATCCGCGCGCGATCCTGCAATCGGGTAAACCCGCTCGAATGGCCCAAATCACCCACGAAAAATCCCGCGGAAGTGCTCCCGTACAACGCCTGCGGCGGTCTGGGGTAACCGTGCGGTCTGCTCGCAAGTTTCACGCGATTCGCACGGGCATCGTCGCGCTCGCGATCGGCCTGTTGTGCGCCTGCGATCGCACGCCCGTTGCGCCGCCGGCCACGCCTGGCGCAACGCAGCCCAGCGTCGTCACCGTGGCCTCGCTCGTACCGGCGGCGTCGGAACTGATCTTGGGCATGGGCGCGGGTGATCGGTTGGTCGCGGTCAGCAATTTCGATCTGGCGGACGACCGCACCGCCGCGCTGCCGCGCGTGGGCGACTACCAGACGATCGACTGGGAAAAGCTCGCTGAGGTTCGGCCGGGCGCGATGGTCGTGCAGTTCGACGCCAATCGCATTCCGCCCGGCCTGCAACAGCGCGCCAGCTCGCTGGGCATCGCGATCATCAACATCCGCAACAATCGGCTCGACGAGGTCTTCAAGACGATCGAACAGATCGGCGACGGGCTGAACTTCCCCACGCAAAAAGCCAGCGCCACGCTCCGCGGCCAGCTTGATCGCGTCGCGGCGAGCGTTGCGGGCAAGCCACCGGTGCGCACGTTGATCTTGACCGACGACCGCGCCAAGGGCGCCGCCGGGCCCGAAACGTTCCTGGACGATCTGCTCACGATCGCCGGTGGAATGAACGTGCTGGCGGACGCGACGACGCCGTATCCACAGGTGGATCGCGAGCAACTGCGGGCGCTGGCGCCTGAGGCGATCATCGCGCTGCGTCCCGCGGCCACGCCGCAGGAGGTCGAGCAGACGCGCGCGACGCTCGCGATGCTGACCGACCTGCCGGCCGTGCGCAACGGGCGGGTGTACATCCTCACCGAACCGTGGGCGCTGCTGCCGGGCTGGCGCGTCGGTGAACTGGCTGAGCGGTTCGCCGCGGCGCTGCATCCACCGGCTGCCACCGCGACGCACGCCACGACATCCCCAACCCCGGCGGTTCGATGACCGCGGCCGCGCGCTGGAGCGCATCGCGCGTCGCGATCACGCTGCTGCTCTGCACGGCGGGCTGGGCAATCGCGGCGATCCTGTGTTTGTGCGTCGGGTCGACCGGATCGATCGGCTGGCCGACCGAGTCGCAGTTGCCGTTCCGGCGCGACATGGTGCTGATCGCCTCGTTGATCGGCGCGGCGCTGGCGGCCAGTGGCGTGGCGTACCAGGCGGTGCTGCGCAATCCGCTGGCCGACCCGTACCTGCTGGGCGTCAGCAGCGGGGCCTCGCTTGCGGCGTACCTGTGGCGATTCCCCAGCGTCTACGCAATCATCCAGATTCTGCCCGCAAGCGTGGCCGCGGCCAGCCAGCAGTTGTTCGTGTTCGTCGGAGCACTGCTGTCGGTCGCGATCGTCTTCCTGCTCGCCACGCGGCGTGGCAGGTTGGAACCGGTCACGCTGCTGCTCGTCGGCGTCGTCATCAACAGCGTCAACGGCGCAATCTTCATGCTGTTGAACTTCGTCTTTAAAGACGTCTCCGCCAGCGGTGGGGCGATCTCGTTCCTGGTCGGCGCGATCCAGACGACCATCCTCGACGAACAGCTCTACGCCGCCACGATCGTCTGCGCGATCGGCTTCGCGATCCTGATGGTGCTCAGCGGCCAGTTGAACGCCGCCGGGCTGGGCACGGGCGAGGCCAAATCGCTCGGCATTCGCATTCACCGGTTGCGCTGGATCGTGTTAATCGTCGCATCGCTCACGACGGCGTCTGCGGTGGCGATCAGCGGGCCGATCGGGTTCGTTGGCTTGATCTGCCCGCACTTGGCCAGGCTGATCGTCGGTTCCGACCACCGCCGACTGCTGCCGGTGGCGACCGCGATCGGCGCCGCGCTGCTGGCGATCGCCGACGCCGCGTCGCGAAGGCTAGCCCAAGGCGACGCCGCCGGCACATGGCTGCCCGTGGGCGTGCTGACGGGGTTGCTTGGTGGGCCGTTTTTCCTGTTGATCCTCTCGCGCAGGCGCAAAGGCGCGATAGACTGATCCGGTCCCCTCTCCCGGTACGCCGGGTTAGGGTTAGGGTGAGGGTGATTTCGTTCTACCAAGAGCCGTCAGCAGTTCGAAATCACCCTCACCCAACCTCTCCCGGAGTACCGAGAGAGGAGCCAGAATGTCGAATCCGATGTCGCTGCTAACCGCCACCAACCTCACCTTCGGCTACCGCGACACGCCCGTGTTGCGCGGCGTATCCGTCGCGCTGGCGCCGGGCGAAATCGTCGCGCTGATTGGCCCCAACGGCAGCGGCAAGTCAACGCTTATCCGCGCGCTGCTCGGCCATGTGATCGCGACGGGGCAGATCGATTGGAACGGTCGCCCGCTGGCTGACTGGCCCAAACGCGAGCTGGCGAGAACGGTCGCCTACCTGCCGCAATCACCGGTGTACGACGTCGACCAAACCGTGCTCGACGTGCTGCGGCTCGGGCGGTCGCCATACCTGGGCGCCTTTGGCATCGAATCGGCCGCGGACGTGCAGGTCGTCCACGAGGTCGCTACACAACTGGGGCTAACCGACCTACTGACGCGCTCTATGGACGAACTGTCCGGCGGGCAACGCCAACGCGTCTTCGTCGGCCGCTGTCTCGTGCAGCAACCAACCGCGCTGCTGCTGGACGAGCCGAACACATTCCTCGACCTAAAACATCAGGCGGAACTCGTCTCCCTTGCGCGCACGCTGTCGCGCGAGCGCAACATGGGTGTGCTGATCGCCTCCCACGACCTGAACCTCGCCGCCGCCGTCGCCGATCGACTGGTGCTGCTGAAGGATGGCGCCGTGGTCGCCACCGGCGTGCCGGATGAGGTGTTGCGCGCCGACGTCCTCTCGGCCGCCTTCGAGACGCCATTGCGCCGCGTCGACGGGGCGCGGATTGCGATCATTCCAGAGTTCACGTCAATGTGAATCGCTGGAGGCGATTTCAAGATCACCGAAACGCAAGATCGATTGTGGGAACCGCTTCTACTGTGGCGTCGGCGTCGCTCGGCGTCGTCGTTGTTGCATGAGGCGGGATACGACGAACAACGCGAGCACGCTGCCGATCGCGATGGCGGTGATGTGCCCGAGTCCGGGGCGCATCACGCGGGCAAGGCGCGCGGCGACGACGGTCGGCCTATCGCGTGGTGAGCCGTGTTCGTCGTAAAAGATGGCGAGGTTCGCATCGGTGGTCGGGTCTTGCCCGGCACGCAGCAGGGCGTCTTCATGTGCCTGAAAGGCCATCACCCACGCCTCGCCGGCCGCACGTTCGCGATCGATGAGGGCGTCGTCGTAGCCGCCATCGTGTTCCGTGCGGCCGTGCATGGCGAGCATGTTCGCTTTCATCTGCTCTGGCCGCGGGTGAACATAATCGAACGCGCGGCGATAGGCCCGGTACGCCAGATGCGTGTCACCCTTGGCCGCAAGCAGGTCGCCTAGTGCCGCATGCAAATGGGGGCTGGTGCCGGTGCCGAAGCGAATCATGCCGACGATGCCGGTGATTGCGGGGTCGATGGCGCTGGCGTCCTTCAATCGCCCGAGCCGCACAGAGACGGGCAAACCGATGTTCACGCCGTTGCGAATGCCTTCGTCGAGTCCCTTCAAAGCCTTCTCATCCAGCAGCAGCGGCAGCACAAAACTACCGCGGTCCAGCAGCTTCGGATCCGCCTGTGCGTCGCGCAGATACTCGGCCACCATCAGCTGATACTTCTCGCGGCCGAAGTGCGCGTCGGGGTTGATCTCGATCGCCCGTTTGATCTGCTCGATCCCGCGGTCGAGGTCACCCGCGTGCAGGTAGAACGTGCCGAGGTTGGCCGCGGTGGTGTATTGGCCGGGCAGCAGCGTTTCCTTCCGCTGCATGATCTCGATTGCCTTATCGACCTGTCCCAACTTCTCGTACGCCACGGCCAGGTTGTCGAGCGCAGCGGCGTTCGTCGGCTCGTTCTCAAGCAGCGCCGTCATTGCGGCCACGCGACGTTCGTAGAAGAACTGCGAATGGCGTTCCCATTTGCCCATCAGAATCGCGCTGACCTCCGGCAGGCCGCGCTGTTCGTCGATCAGCGTATCTTCGTCCCACAGGCAGGCGTGGGACGGCGCGACGAGCGTCAGCAATGCCAACAGGAAGCAAACGGTCGCGATTCGCATAGGCCCGCCTTTACTGGAACGGTTGAAGACCATTCTAACTGTATCGCGTCGGGTCCGTTACACCCGCGTCGATAAAACCCTTTCGGCGAAGTTGGCAGCTGTCGCAACGGCCGCAGGCGAGGGTGATGCCATCGCGGGTGATGGGGTCGTAGCAGCTGTGGGTGGTGGCGTAGTCGACGCCGAGGGCGGCGCCGCGGGTGATGATCTGGGCCTTGGTCAGGTGAACGAGCGGGGCGTGAACGGTGAAGTTCGTGCGCGTGGTGCCCAGGCGGGCCATCGCTTGAAAGGCGGCCACGAAATCGGGGCGGCAGTCGGGGTAGCCGCTGAAGTCCAAAGCGTTCACGCCGATGTAGACGTCGTCCAGGTCCAGCACTTCCGCCCAGGCCAGCGCGTAGCTCAGGAAGATCGTGTTGCGGGCGGGGACGTAGGTGATCGGCACGTCGGTCGCCATCGCGGCGTCGCTGCGGTCTTTGGGGACGGCAAGGTCGGCGGTCAGGGCACTGTTGCCGAACTGACGCAAATCGATCTGCATCACGCGGTGTTCGATCACGCGCCAGTCGGTGGCCACACGCTGGGCGGCGTGCAGCTCGTGGCGGTGGCGCTGGCCGTAGTCGAAGGCGAGGGAATAGAGCTCGTCGAATCCTTCGGCCCGCGCGATGGCCAGACAGGTGGTGCTGTCGAGGCCGCCACTGGTGAGGACGATTGCGCGGGTGCGAAGCGACGCCATGGGCGGGAGTGTACAGGATCGGGATTGGGTCGACACTGGCATCGGCACTGGTTGCTTCAACGACCCGTCCGGCGGGCGCCGGATCAGGGGAAGGCACGTGACGCGGGATGTGCTAAATTGGCATACAGCAAAGGAGCGTGCCGACCGTGGAAACTGCTGCCAACAATGCGAACGCGCCGATCGACTTCGAGTCGCTCGTCACGCGCTGCTTGGGTGATCCGCAGTTCGCCAAGGCAATGCTGCACCTGTTCGCGACCCAGGCGCCGGACATGGTACAGGCGATCGAGCAGGCCCTGGCCGACGGCGACGCGACACGGGCGGCCCGGGCTGCACATGCGCTGAAGGGGTCGACCGCGAACTTGTCGGCGACCTCGCTGAGCGCGGTGGTGGCGCAGATCGAACAGCACTGTCTGGCCAACCGATTGGACGATGCGCGACAGGCGATGCCCACGCTGGCCTACGAGCTGGAACGGTGCATGCGTTTCATCGAGGTCAGCATCGCCGCGAAAGCCCCGTCGTGATGCTTACAGGCTGGTTCCGGTTGGCGATCAAATCAATGCCACAACGTGTCATCCCGATGGGAGCCTTGGCGACCTGAGGGATCTCCCACGGCCAAGAACGTCCGTGGTTCGAGATCCCTCAGGTCGCCTTAGGCTCCCATCGGGATGACAAGTGGGCGCGAGGCGACACACTTTTGCCCGTCAGCCTTAGGCTTTGCTCGAGATGACACGTCCTGCTGGCACAAGTCGTCCGCCGCACCCAAGCGTGCAGCGGCCATCCCGACCGCCGGCCCTACGCCGCCACTGCCTGCGGTTGCGTGCCCGCGGGGGTCACGCGCAGGTCGACCAGTTCGTTGCGCCGCAGCACGGTCACCGACTTCGGCTCGCCGATCGTGTCGCCGGTCAGCAGGCGGTGGAGCGCGTCGATGTGCGGCGTCGGCTTGCCCTCGAACGCGATCACCACGTCGCCCTCGGCCAATCCACCGGCAGTGGCGGGGCCGGTCGGCTCCAGGTTCGTCACCAGGATGCCGCTCTCGATGTCCAGGTGGTGGAAGCGCACCACGCGTCGGTGCAGCGGCACGTTCTGACCGGCCAGGCCGAGGTAGGCGCGGGTGATCCGGCCGTCCTTGATCAGCTTGGCCGCCACCCATTGGGCGGCGTTGGCGGGGGTGGCGAAGCAGATGCCCTGGGCGCTGGCGATGATGGCGGTGTTCACGCCGATCACCTCGCCCTGGCTGTTCACCAGCGGGCCACCACTGTTGCCGGGGTTCAGCGCGGCGTCTGTCTGGATCACGTCATCGATCAACCGCCCGCTTTGGCTGCGAAACGACCGGCCGAGGTTGCTCACCACGCCGGCGGTTACGGTGTACTGGAAGCCATAGGGGTTGCCGATCGCGATCGCCAGCTGACCCACCTGCAGCGCCGCAGAGTCGGCGAACAACACGGGCGTCAGGCCGCTCGCGTTGATGTGGATGACGGCTAAATCCGTATCCGGATCGTCGCCCACCAGCGTCGCCGGCACCGTGCGGCCGTCGGCGAGCGTAACGTTGATCTGTTCGGCGTTGTGCACGACGTGGCTGTTGGTCAGCACGAAGCCATCGGGCGTGAAGACGAAGCCCGACCCACTGCCCCCGCGCCGCCGCTGCGGCATCGGTCGACCGTTGGCGGGACTGGCTTGCGCCGGCAACGTCACTTCGATGTAGACCACCGCCGGGCTGGCCCGCTTCACCGCCGCCACGACGGCGGTCGAGTAGGCGTCGAGCAGCGGGGCGTCCTCGGTCAAACTGGGCCGGGCGGAAACGGTCGGGGCTTCGGCCTCGGCCGTCGCATTGATGTACTGAAGGATGCGGTTCATGGCTCGGTTTCTCCTGTCGTCCGCGTTCGGACAGGTGATCTTAGGCGCGCGGTCAAGCGACGGGTTCCACCGCCGCTTGCCGAGTGGGCCGGGAGCGGTTGGGTGACGCTGACTTCGATGTCGCCTGAGGCTCCCTATCGGGATGACAAGCGCGTGCGAGACGACAGGGTTTTTGTCCGCTAGAGCAGGGCGCGCCTTGCCATAGCGTTCGGGTGCCACGGTTTGGTACTCCAAGCCGTGTCTTTCATGGGTAGAGAAGACACGGCTTGGAGTACCAAACCGTGGCACCCAGTGGACAAGCCGCTACAGGAATAGATCCGCTGCTCAAGCCTTGAGGGATGAGGACCATCCCGAATTCAGGCGATGCCAAACCCGATTGGCATCGGTGCAACCTCGATTGGCATCGGTGCAAACTCAGTTTGCATCGGTGAAAACTCGATTGTCATCGGTGCAAACCTGGTTGTCATC